>NZ_JAJSPA010000018.1:0-69638 GCF_021282295.1 Halomonas sp. G15
CAGCGCCGCTCGGCGGCTTCCTCGCGCGCCGCCGGCAGCCGGTCGTAGAAGCCCGCGGCCAGGGGGCAGGCCTCGCCGTGGCAGGCGCGCCCGGGGTACTCGCAGGCCTTGTCGCGGGCGGTCAGCTCCAGCACCCGCAGCGGAAAGTCGCCCTGCCGGGAAGGGGAGACGGCGCCGAGCCGGGCCAGGGCCTCCAGCGCCAGGCGCCGCCCGGGGGTCTTCATGGTCAGGAAGGCGAGGCGGTCCAGGCCATGGCGTGGCATCGCCTTGAGCAGCGGGAAGAGGGTGCCCAGGGTCTTGCCGATGCCGGTGGGCGCCTGGGCCAGCAGCACCCGGCCGGTGGCCGCGGCCTGGTAGCACGCCTCCGCCAGGGGGCGCTGGCCGGGGCGGAAGTCATCGAAGGGGAAGGCGAGGGCCTCGAGGGCCGCATCGCGGGCGGCGCGGTGATGCGCCTCACGCTCGGCCCAGTCGCGATAGCGCACACAGCGCTCGGTGAGCTCTGCCATCAGCGCCGACGCCGTGGCCTGCTCGCTCACCCGCGTCTCGCGGCCGCTGCCCACCTCCAGGTAGACCAGCACCAGCTCCACCGCGTCGAGCCCGCGCTCGGCGCACAGCAGGGCGCCGTAGCTGCGCAGCTGGGCACGGTGCAGGGCGCGCTGGTTGGCCGCCAGCCGCGAAAGCTCGCCGCGGTGGGTCTTGACCTCCTCCAGGCAGTTGGCCGCCGGGTCGTAGCCGTCGGCGCGCCCGCCCACCAGAAGCCCAGCCACCTCGCCGGTGAGTGGCAGCTCGGCCAGGTAGCCGGCGCCGCGGCGGCGTGCCACCTCGCGATGCCCCTCGAGGCCCTCCCGGGCGCTGGGCGAGGGGGTGAATCGGTGGTCCAGGTCGCCCTCCCGGGCGGTGACGTCGCACAGGGTGCGCACCGCCACCCGCAGCCTGGGGGCATCGCTCACGCGATCTCCTCCCAGCTCAGCTGGCATACCGCCGCGGGAATGCCATGGCGCCGGAAGAAGGCCAGCCAGCGACGCTGGTTGTCCTGCAGACGGTCGCCCGGCCCCTTGACCTCGATCAGCCGGTAGCGGGGCTCCCCCGCCGGGGCCTCGGGGAGGAACTGGACCAGGTCCGGCAGGCCGGCACGATTGGTGCGCAGGTCGCCCAGCAGGCGCTCGAAGCAGGCGCGAAGGTGCTCGGGGGGAATACACTCCAGGGCCTGCTCCAGCAGCTCCTCGGAGAGTGCACCCCAGTGGACGAAGGGGTTGGCAATACCGTCTTTCATCCGCCAGTTGTCACGGATCGTCTGGCGATACCGGCCATCCTCCAGGCGCGCCAGGCAGGCATCGAAATACTCACGGCGGCGTGCCAAGAAGTCCTCGCGATAGAGATCCGCGGGGCCGGACTGGAAGGGGTGGAAGAAGGCCCCGGGCAGCGCCACGAAGAGCGCCTCCCAGCAGAGCAGGCCGAAGAGCCCGGTGATCAGGGTGTTCTCGACGTAGTGGACCGGCGCCGCCTCACGGTGCAGGTGGTCGCGCACCGCGCCTTCGACCCAGGCGGGACCGGGCAGGCGCAGGGTGAAGCGTTCGGGAGCCGGCTCGGTGGAGATCGCCCGGGGCGACAGGCCCAGCCGACGGCGCAGCCGCGGCAGCAACCGGTCGAGCGCCTGGGCCTCGGCCTCGTCGCGGGTGAGCCGGGCCAGGGGCTCCGCCAGGGCCAGCGCCTTGCGCGTCTCGCCGCGCCGCTCGGCCAGGCGCAGCAGGCGGATACGCCCCTCGCCGCTCGCCGCGGGGGCCGGCCAGCCGGCACGGCCGTAGAGCGACAGCGCCAGCCCCCCCTCGCCCTGGCGCTCCGCCTGACGCCCCAGGGCCAGGCAGAGCCGCGCGTGACGCGACGCCAGCCAGGGGTTGGCGGGCCGTTCCGGGACTGCCGCGGCCAGCTCGACAGGCGCCTCGCCCTCCTCCAGGCGGCCACGCAGCGCGTGCAGCGCCAGGTAGGCATCCACCTCCTCGCGATGGCGGAAAGCGCGGGCGTCGACGCCGAAGGGCACCGCCTCGAAGCGCTGGTGGCCCAGCTCGGCGAGCACGAACTCCGACCAGTCCTGGCGCAGGTTGCCGAAGAACATCAGGCGCAGGCGGTCGCAGGTGGCCATCACCGTCAGGCGCACCACGCCCTCCGGGGCCTCGGGCCACCAGGCGGCCAGCGACCGCGGCGACGCGTCCCGGGCCAGCAGCGCCTCGCGCAGCACCGACTTGCCGGCAGCGGGGGGCAGGCCGGCGGCGCGGATCTCCTCGGCCAGGGCCTGGCGCAGCTCGGGGAGTCGCAGCTGGGCGAAGAGGGTCGCGAGTTCCAGCACGGGGGCCGTCTCCACCAGGCCAGCCGCCACCAGCGGCGCCAGTGCCACCTCGGTGTCACCGGCCTCGGCGTCGATCTCGGGGTAGGCGAGCCGCGAGGGGCGGAAATGCTCGCCCCTGCGCATCACCATGCGTACCAGCAACGCCCGGGCGGGCCGCGGCAGGTCGGCGAAGGCGGCGAGGAAGGCGTGCTCCGCCTCACCGAGCAGGTCGCCGTGGCGCTCGGCCACCCAGGCCAGCACGAACTCGAAGTTCGTCAGGTAGTAGAAGGGATCATCGAGGGGGGCGGCGACCGCCGCGGCACTGTTCATGCATCCATGATATCAGCCAGGCACACCGGACTCACAGCCCCGCGGCGAGTGACTCGATCACCTCGGCGGCGGACACCTCTCGACAGCGGCTGGCGTTCTGCCCGGCCCACAGCGGAGAGAAGTCGCCGCTGCCGCTGGCCTCGGCGGCGGTGCGCAGCGGGGCGATGGCCGCGGTGGCCAGGGGGAAGGCCGGCGCCACCTCGGCCATGGGGCCCAGCTCGCACATCAGCCGGGTGACGATACCCCGGGCCGGCCGACCGCTGTAGAGGTTGGTCAGCGCGGTATGGCGTGCCGCCTCGGACTGCAGCGCACGGCGATGGATCGCCGAGATCGTCGCCTCCGGACAGCACAGCAGCGCGGTGCCTACCTGGACGCCATCGGCACCCAGCGTCCGGGCGGCCGCCACACCGCGGGCATCGGCGATGCCGCCCGCGGCGATCAGCGGCAGACCGATCGCCTCGCGCACCTGGGGCAACAGGGCGAAGGTGCCGACCTGGGTGGTGACTTCCCCGTCGAGGAACATGCCGCGGTGTCCGCCCGCCTCCAGGCCCTGGACGATCACGGCATCGGCCCCCCGGGCCTCCAGCCACTCGGCCTCGGCCACGGTAGTCGCCGAGGCTAGCACCGTGGCCCCCCAGGACTTGACCCGCTCGAGCAGCGCGGCCTCGGGCAGGCCGAAGTGGAAGCTCACCACCTCGGGACGAAGGGGCTCCAGGGCGTCACACGTCTCGCGATCGAAGGGGCGCCGCCCCGGGCCCTCCGGCACGGCATCGATATCCAGGCCGAACTCGGCGAAGAAGGGGGCGAGGGCCGCGTGCCAGCGTGCCTGGGCCGCAGGGTCCGGCTCGGGCGGGACGTGACAGAAGAAGTTGACATTGAGGGGTCCCGGCGTGGCGGCGCGGAACGCCGCAATCTCCTCGGCCATGGCCTCCGGGGAGAGCATGGCGCAGGGCAGTGCCCCCAGCCCACCGGCACGCGCCACGGCGATGGCCAGGGCACTGCCCTGGGCACCGGCCATGGGTGCCTGGAGGATCGGCAGGTCGATACCGAGACGCTGATGGAGGGCTGGCGACTGGCTCATGACGGACTCCGGCAGGATCAAGAGGGATCCTGGAGCCTGCCTGCCCTCCCCGTACGAAACAAGTCGACATTGGGGGAGTACGGCGGGAACGCCGGGCTTCCAGCGCAGCGGGGCTGCTGCGGGAAGCTGATGTCTTAGCCGTCGGCAGGCTCCAGCACCATCTGTGCGTCGCGGATGCGGATATCGAAATGGCCCAGGAAGCTCATGCCCAGCAGGGCGGTATCGCCCTCCAGCCCGGCGCTGATGGAGCCGCGCACATCGCGGGCCACATGGCCACCCAGGCTGACCTCGTCGAGGGTGGTGAGCTCTCCGCGCACCCGGCCATTGGCGGTGTTGAACCAGGCGCTGCCGGAGGGCTCGAGACCCAGCCGCTCGGCCATCTCCCTTGGCAGCGCCACGTAGGTGGCGCCGGTATCCACCAGGAACTCCACCGGCTCGCCGTTGATGCGCCCCGTGGCCACGAAGTGGCCGCCGCGATTGCGCTCGAGCACCACCGGCGCTCCCTCCGCCACGGCGCTGACCAGGTGGCTGTTGGGATTGCGCTGGCGTTCCACATAGCCGTGGAACCACCAGGTCCCCGCGGCGATGAACAGCATCCAGAACAGCAGCATCATGCCGATCCCGGTGCGTCGCACCGCCCTGCCCTCGTCGCTCATCGCGTCCTCCTCACCTCTCGGCTCAGCCCGGTCCGGCCGCCAGCACCAGGCGCAGCACCATGAACTCCCCCCGCTTCATCACGGCCACCCCTAGCTGGATCACGACCCGATGCCGCGCCAGGTCGTCGGGCGTCATGGTATCGCCGAGACCGCAGCGCACGAAGTAGGCCTGGCGGGGCGAGGCACCCTGCAGGGCACCAGCCCGGTGGAGGCCATCCAGGAAGGTCGCCACCGAAAGGCGCAGCGAGGCCCACAGGGCGGCGTCGTTGGCGGACCCCGCGACCCAGGATAGCCCCTGGCGCAGGCTCTCGCGCAGGAACAGCGCCAGGCGCTGCACCGGCAGGTAGCGCCGCTCGTGGTCGTTGGGCGGAGCCAGGGTGCGCGCCCCCCAGGCCAGGCAGGCGCGTCCCGGGAAGTCGACGATGGCATTCACTCCGCGGGGGTTGAGCACCTGGAGATGGACGCGGGTGACCGGATGCACCAGGCCCGTGATACCCCTGACCCGGGCCTCCAGGCCGGCGGGCGCCTTCCAGACACCGCGGCTGGCATCGCTGCGCGCCCAGAGGCCGGCCATGGCGCCGCTGGGCGGCAGTGACAGACGTGGGGCCGAGGCCCCTGCGGTCGCCCGAGGATCGGCCACCTCCACCCAGGGATAGTAGCAGGCCGCATATGGCGAAGCCGGCAGCTCCAGCGCCGCCACGCCCGCGGCATCGGTGAGCGCCAGACCGACGGGGGGATCGACCAGTACCATGCGATCGCCGAGGCGCTCCGCCTGGTCGATGGCCGCCTGGACCACCGGGTTACCGGGGGCCATCCAGGTCTGTCCGGGCAGACAGACCGCGGCGACGCTGCCAGGCGTCTCGAGGGTCGCCAGCGCCGCCAGGTAGTCGGCGTGTGTTGGGACACGGGAGACGCTGCCCAGCGGCAGGACGTACGCTTCCTGACCGCCATTGTCGAAGAACAGGCGTAGCGAGGCGCACAGCTCAGCGGCCGCCACCGACGGGGGCACATCCGCAAGCCATGCAGCGAGAGCCGAGTAACCCCGCAGCGTCTGCGGGGGACGCTCGACGTCACCCTCCCAACGACCGAGGAAGGCGGTACGACCGGTGGCGACCGGCTCGATGGTGCGCAGCCGCAGCGGCATCTGGCTCACATGGCGGCCGGGTGGGTAGGCGTCAGGCATCTGCGTCATCCTCGCCGCACTCGGCGGCATCATCCATGTAGTGAGCATCGCCCAACCGTGAGGACTTGGCGAGCTCAGATGACGCGGCCGTTGCGCGCCTCCCAGGCCGCGGCGGCGCGCTGCCCGCGGGCCTGGTCGACGAACAGGCAGATCAGGATGGCGACGATGAACAGCGCCGCGCAGAGCAGGATCGAGGCCTGCAGCCCCACCACCGTCTGCAGCAGCCCCAGGGCGATGATGCCGAACACCCCGGCAAGCTTGTTGGCCAGTCCCCAGAAGCCGAAGAATTCGGCGGCCTTGCGTGTCGGCGAGAAGAGCCCGACCAGGGCACGGCTGGCAGACTGGCTGGAGCCCAGCGAGAGCCCCGCCAGGCAGCCGACGAAGAGGAACAGGTGCTGAGCCTCCCAGTCGAGGCCGAAGCGTGCATTGAGCAGCGCGGTGACTTCCGGGGTGGCCCAGATCGCCAGGATCGCCGCCACCCACAGCACCAGGGTGAACTGGTAGGTCAGCTTGGTGCCGATGCGGTCCTGGATGAAGCCGAAGCCCAGCGCCCCTGCCGCCGCGGTGATCTGCACGATGATGAACATCAGGTTGCGGATCGACTCGTCCCAGCCGATCACCTGGGCGCCGTAGATGAAGGCGAAGGCGATGATGATGTAGACCCCGGCCATGGAGAACAGCAGCGACACCAGGAAGGTGGCCAGGTCACGGAAGCGCTTGAGCTCGTGGAGGGTCGTCGAGACACGCTCGATGGCGATCTCGCGATAGGGCTTGCCGGCCGGCTGGGGCGTGCCGCGTTCCTTCACCCACAGGAAGGTGGGGATGGCGGTGACCAGGAAGAAGCCGGCGGCGAAGGGCCCCACCCAGCGGATTCGTTCGAAGTTCTCCGCCGTGGCCTCGCCCAGCACCACCAGGGTGAAGCCCGCGGCGAAGAGCCCGCCGACGTAACCCAGAGCCCAGCCGAAGCCCGAGATCTTGCCCAGGTCCTCCGGCGGCCCGAGGTCGGGCAGGAAGGCGGCGATGAAGGACTCGCCCATGGAGTAGGCGTAGTTGGAGACCACGATCAGCAGCAGGCCGAGCACCACATAGCCCGGCGCCACAAAATAGAGCATGGCGGTGGCGGCCACGGTGGCCAGGTAGCTGGCGAACAGGAAGCGCTTCTTCTCCGCCCGATAGTCCATCACCGCCCCGCACAGCGGGCCGGTGACAACCACCAGCAGGTAGCTCACCGCCAGCGCCAGGCTCCACAGGAAGTTGGCCAGCCGGTAGTCGACGCCGCGCTCGCCGACGATCACCGTGGTGAACAGCTCGCCGAACACTACGGTGATGATCAGCAGGGTATAGGCCTGGTTGGCGAAATCGAACATCGCCCAGCCGACGATCTCGCGGCGCGAGGCACGGCTCCTGGCGGGCAGCAGGCTGTCGGTCGAGCTCATCGCAACGTCCCTGTGGATAGCGGCCCCTCACCATAGCAGCCCGCCCCCGATCGAGCGAGATGAGGCTAGCGCAGCAGCGTGAGCACCAGGGCGATGCCTCCCACCAGCAAGGCGATGATCACGGCGGCATCCACCAGGCGATCGAGCCAGCGATCGAAGCGGGCGCCGCGGGCAGCGGGCACGCGCCGTCGGGTAGCCCCCCGACGGCGACGGTCACCTGCGATGGGAAAGAGAGACATGGCGGAAGTCCGATTTCACCATTTATCCCCAAAGCTTACGACCTCCGCCGCCGTCGGGCCAGCGACTAGATGCCGTCGCGACGATTGATACGCCGATTGACCACGCTGGGGGCGCGGCGCAGCCGCTCCTCCTCGGCCAGCTGATCCGCCTCGAAGGCATCGGCACCCACCGGGGTCTCGCCATGGCGGCGATAGAGCTGGGTGAGCATCGCTCGGCGATCGGCGCGCAGCTCACGCACCAGTACGATCACCATGCCGTAGAGGATGAAGGTGAAGGGCAGCGCCGAGAGTACCGAGGCCGCCTGCAGCCCGGAGAGCCCCCCGGCGGCGATCAGCGTCAGACAGATCGCCGCGATCAGCACGCCCCAGGTAACTCGCTTGTAGAGCGGCGGGTTGATGGAGCCATTGTCGGTCATCTGGGCGACGATATAGGAGGCGGAGTCCGCCGAGGTCACCAGGAAGATGAAGATCAGCATCATCGCCACCACCGAGAGCACCCCCGAGAAGGGCATCAGGTCGAACATCTCGAACAGCGCCACGGTGATATTGGCCTGGGTGGCCGCGGCGAGGCCCACGTCACCGCCCAGCTCCATGTTGAGCGCCGCACCGCCGAACACGCCGATCCACAGGCAGGCCAGCAGCGGCGGCACCACCAGCACGCCGAACACGTACTCCTTGATGGTGCGCCCCCGGGAGACACGCGCCACGAAGGTGCCCACGAAGGGCGACCAGGCGATGACCCAGGCCCAGTAGAAGATCGTCCAGCTGCTCGCCCAGGTGTTGTCGCTGTAGGGCGAGATGCGCAGGCTCATGCCGATGAAGTTCTGCAGGTAATCGCCGATCCCCAGGGTGATGGTCTCCAGTATCGCCAGCGTCGGGCCGGTGAACAGCACCCACAGCATCAGGCCGATGCAGAGGATCATGTTGAGGTTGGAGAGCCGCTTGATGCCCTTGTCCAGGCCCGACCAGGTGGAGGCCATGTAGGCCAGGAACATCACGAAGAGGATGATGAACTGCCACAGTACCGACTCGGGCAGGCCGAACACAGCGTTGAGGCCGCCGTTCATCTGCAGCACGCCGAGCCCCAGCGAGGTGGCCACCCCCATCACCGTGGCGACCACGGCGAAGATGTCCAGTGCCGGCGCGTAGCGGCGCGCCCCGGGATGCTTGGCGGTGACCGAGGAGAGCACCGAGGAGACCAGGCCGGCCTGCCCCTTGCGGAACTGGAAGTAGGCGATGATCAGGCCCACCACCGAGAAGGCTGCCCACTGATGGATGCCCCAGTTGAAGTAGCTGTACTGGATGGCGTAGCGAGCCGAGGCCTCCGTCTGCGCAGGCACGTCGCCGTAGGGTGGCTCGATATAGTGAAACATCGGCTCGGCCATGCCGTAGAACACCAGCCCCACGCCGAAGCCCGCGGCCAGCAGCATGCTGATCCAGGAGAAGAAACTGAAGCTCGGCGTGCTGTCCTGAGGCCCAAGGCGAATCTTGCCGTACTTGCTGAAGGCCAGCACCAGCAAGAAGATGACGAAGCCGAACACCGAGAAAAGGTAGAACCAGCCGAACATTCGGGTCACGCTGCCGAGAGCGGTGGTGGCAATGTTGCCGAACCCTTCCGGGAAGGCGGCGCCCACCGCCACCAGGGCGAGTATGATGATCGTCGAGACGGTAAAGACCGTCTTGCCTCCATGATCTGCCATCTAATGGTTCCTGCTGTCCAGAATTTGTACAAGAATGATACCAGCCTGAAGCAAGCCAGACAGGTGGTATCGGCGCTGCAGCACACTTGCACGCACGTTGACACACCACTGCAGAGGGCGAGACAGAGAGATGCAAGACGAGAGATAGTGCCAGACGGTGCAAGAGGCATTGCATCCGACGGGGAACGCCCCCATCAACATCTCTCAGCAGGCTAACTATTCACCCGTCCCAATCGGAGCCGTCATGTCTCGTCTCGCCGATACCCCCCTTTCCGTTCTCGACCTGGCCCCGATCCGCGAGGGTGGCAGTGCCGCCGACAGCTTCCGGGAGAGCGTGGCCCTGGCCCAGCAGACCGAGCGGCTCGGCTTTACCCGCTTCTGGCTCGCCGAGCATCACGGCATCGAGGGCATCGCCAGTGCCGCTACCGCGGTGCTTATCGGCCATGTGGCCGGGGCCACCCAGCGCATCCGCGTGGGCAGCGGCGGCATCATGCTGCCCAACCACCCGCCGCTGGTGATCGCCGAACAGTTCGGCACCCTGGAGACGCTCTATCCCGGGCGCATCGACCTGGGCCTGGGCCGCGCCCCGGGCTCCGATGGCGCCACCATGGCGGCGCTGCGCCGCGACCCCTATGCGGGAGTGGAAGACTTCCCCCAACGCCTTGAGGAGTTGCAGGGCTTCCTCGGCGACGAGCAGCCTAACCAGCGGGTGCGGGCGGTGCCCGGCCAGGGCACCCAGGTGCCGATCTGGCTGCTCGGCTCCAGCGGCTATAGCGCCCAACTGGCCGCGCGCCTCGGCCTGCCCTTCGCCTTCGCCGCCCAGTTTGCGCCTGGCTACCTGTTCGAGGCGCTGCGCCTCTACCGCGACAACTTCCGCCCCTCCGAGGTACTCGAGCGCCCCCATGCCATGGTCGGCCTGCCGGTGGTCGCCGCCGAGACCGACGCCCACGCCGAGTACCTGGCCACCACCTCCCAGCAGAAATTCCTGGGCATGATCCGCGGCCGGCGCACCTGCGCCAGACCGCCGGTGGAGCACCTGGAGATGACGCCCATGGAGGAGGCGCAGCTGCAGCAGTTCCTCGGTGCCGCCATCGTCGGCGGCCCCGAGACCGTGCGCCAGGGGTTGGAGAGCTTCCTCGAGCAGACCGGCGCCGACGAGCTGATGCTCAATACCGACGTCTATGCCCTGGAGGACCGCCTGAGAAGCTACGAGATCGTGGCCGAAGTGTGGAAGGGCTAGCCTGAAAGGAACGAACCTGCCTTCTGGCCTTCCAAGGGGCAGCACATTTCGCGGCGCACCGACGCCGCCCCTCAGGAGAGTCAGATGCCCGATTCCCAAGGTCCCCACCGCGACCCCCGCCAGAACCCCGCCTGGCGCGCCGCCCAGGCATGGCAGCAGCGCGCCCGCCAGAGCCAGCGTGGCGGCCTGCTCGACAGCCTCAAGATGCTGCTCGCCTGGCTGCTGTTCGGCACCCTGATGATCGTGGCCATGGTGTTCGGCCTGATCTTCCTGCTGCTGGGCTGGGCGCTGATGCCGCTGCTGCGCCACCGGCTGAAGAAACGTATGGAACAGATGCGCGCCGAACAGGCCGAGGACGTGGACGGCGCCAGCTTCCACTATCAGGAAACCCGTTATCGGGAGACGCACACCTCCAGCGGCAGCCATCGCGAGCAGCAGGTACTGGAGGGGGATTATGAGGTAAGACCTGACGAGCAGGACAAGCGCTGAGTGTCAGGTGGCCTCTCGCCGGGCCTCCCGACTGGCCTGGCGCCACGGGCGATGTAACAGCTGGTAGGCCAGCGCCCCTGCCACCACTCCCCAGAAGGCCGATCCGAGCCCCAGGAAGCTGATGCCCGAGGCGGTGGCGATAAAGGTGATCACCGAGGCCTCGAGGTGGTCCTTGTGGGCGGCAAAGGCGCTCAGGTTGCTGGTGATGGCACCGATCAGCGCCAGCCCCGCCAGGATGGCAACGAACTCACCGGGCAACGAGGTAAACAGCGCCACGATGGTACCGGCAAAGGTGCCCCCCACCAGGTAGAAGACGCCGTTGGCCACTCCCGCCACATAGCGCTTGCTCGGGTCCTCGTGGGCCTCCTCGCTGGTGCAGATGGCCGCGGTGATCGCCGCGATCACCGTGGTGATCCCACCGAAGAAGGCGGTGACGAAGGAGGTCAGGCTGGCCAGGGTGACGATCGGCCTGGCCGGGGTGTTGTAGCCGGCGCCGCGCAGGATCGCCATGCCCGGCAGGAACTGCCCCGTCAGGCTGACCAGTACCAGCGGAATGGCCAGGCTCAGGGTGGCATTCCAGCTCCATTCGGGGCGAATGAACTGGGGCTGGGCCAGTGTGAGCGACACGCCTTCCAGGCTGGCACCCTCGAGCACGACGGCCAGCACCACCCCCACCACCAGCAACAGCACCAGGCTGTAGCGTGGCGTCACGCGCTTGAAGAACAGGTAGGCGAGCAGCATCCCCGCCGCCAGCGCCGGCACCGATGCGAACGACTCGAAGACCCCGACCCCGAACTGAAAGAGGATGCCGGCCATCATCGCGCTGGCGAGGCCTGGCGGGATGATGCGGATGATGCGATCGAAGGAGCCGGTGATACCGATAACGAAGATCACCGCCGCCGCGGTGAGATAGGCACCCACAGCCTCAGCCAGAGACAGGCCGGGGAACAGCGTGACCAGCAGTGCCGTGCCCGGGGCCGACCAGGCGGTCACCACCGGCACCTTCAGCCACAGGCTGAGCACGATGCCCGACACGGCGGCACCCAGCGAGATCGCCCACACCCAGGAGGTCATCATGGCCGTGGAGATCTCGGCGCTCTGCGCCGCCTGGAAGAAGATCGCCAGCGGCCCCGAGTAGGAGACCAGCACCGCCACGAAACCGGCGGTGACCGCGGGTATCGAAGCGTCCTTGAATAGCGACATGGTGAATAGCCCTGAAGCTTGTCTGTCGAAAAAAGGCCTGAACTACCGAAGCAGATTCAGGCCAAGGAGGATAAACGTTGCCTAAGGCCGGCTCAGGCGGCTTCGCCGGCTGCCCTTGCCGCCTTGCTCTCGCGGGAGAACTCGAAATCCCGGAATTCCACCAGCATCGAGATCCCGGCCCCCAGCACCAGCGCCCAGAAGGAGGCACCGACACCGAAGATCTGGACTCCGGAGACGGCAATCAGGAAGGCGAACATCGCCCCCACCTCATGCTTGCCGGAGAAGGTGATATGCATGGCGGAGCTGATCACACGGAGCAGCGCGAGCCCCGCGATGATGGCGATGAAGTAGCTGGGCATCGCCTCGATCAGGCTGAACACGAAGCCGTAGAAGGGCGCCGCCACCACAAAGATGATGCCGACGATCACCGCGGCCACCCAACGCTTGTCATGGGTCCCGGCCTCGGGGCCGGAACAGATCCCGGTCATGGGCGCGGCGATACAGGTGCTGTGCAGGTTGAAGAAGGCCGAGACCATGGTGCCGAAGCCTCCCAGCGCGGTGATGCCATTGGCCGGCGCCTCCTTGTAGCCCATGCCCTTGACCAGCCCCACGCCGGCTGGGGTCTCCATGCCGACCAGGATCAGCGCCAGCGGCAGCCCATAGGCCAGAAAGGCCTCGAGGGTGAAGGCGGGCATGATGAACTCGGGCAGCCTGAAGGAGAACTCCACGCTGGAGAAATCCGCGCCCGAGAGGGCCATGTAGGCCACGCCCACCACCAGCGTCACTACCAGCGGCGGCACCCGGCGCAGGTAGCGGGCGGAAAAGAAGAACGAGAGGATCATGACGGCAGCCGGCAGCATGGCATTCTGCAGCGGCATCACCATGTTGGTCCCGAACTTGAGCAGCACGCCCGCCACCATGCCCATGACGATGGGCATGGGGATCAACCACATGACGATTCGCATCCAGCCCGCCAGGCCGACGACAAGCGCGATGGCACCCGCCATCAGCGTGGCCCCCAGGGCTTCATTGAGGCCCACGATGGGAATGATGGCGGCAAACAGCAGCGCGCCGGGAATGGAGTTGGCCATGGGCAGCGGCAGCCGGTAGTAGGCCGGCAGGAAGAGACCGAACAGCCCGTTGATGAACAGGTAGCTGATCACCCACAGCAGGGTGAACTCCTGGGGGAGTCCTGCGGCGGTGCCGGCACTGATATGGATGATACCGGCGCTGAGGCCGAAGATACCGGCCACCAGCCCTGCACTGAGGTTATCCGCGTTGAGGTCTCGCAGGAAGTCGCGCGGCGCCGATGCGAGGCCGACGCCCTTCTCGATGTGTTTCATGTGTGCTCCAGGGGATTATTATCGTTGCTCTTGGAAAGGCACGGGGCGTTCATGGCCGACATGAAAGGGCGGCCCATCGGGCCGCCCTACTGTTCCGTATCAGCCCTGGTCGCCACCGGCCACCGGCAGCACGCTGCCGGTGATGTAGCTGGCATCGTCGGAGGCCATGAACAGGATTGGTGCGGCCATCTCGTCCAGGGTGCCGTAGCGGCCGAACAGGCAGCTCTGCCTGGTCTGGTCGATATGCGCCTGGAACCACGCCTGCTCGGTCTCGTTGCGCGGCTCCGGCGTGCCCCGGGAAATCTTCCGGGGCGGCGCCTCGGTGCCGCCGGGAGCGGTGGCCACCACGCGAATGCCATGCTCGGCATACTCGAAGGCCAGCGAGGCGGTCATGGCGTTGATGCCGCCCTTGGCCGCCGAATAGGGGATGCGATGGATCCCGCGAGTCGCGGCAGACGACACGTTGACGATGACACCACCACCCTGCTCCACCATGGTCGGCAGCACCGCACGACAGCACCACAGCGTCGGCATCAGCGAGCGGTTGATCTCGGCCGAGATCTCGGTAGCGCTGAACTCGGTGAACGGCTTGAAGTTGATCGCCCCGCCCACGTTGTTGATCAGGATATCGATCCGCCCGAAGTGCTCGACGCTCTTCGCCATCACCTCGGCGGCACCCTCCCAGGTCTCCAGGTCAGCCTGCAGCGCAATGGCGTCGACGCCCTGCTCCACCAGGCCGGCCACCACCTCCTGAACGAGATCGGCGCGATCCACCAGCGCCAGGCGTGCGCCCTCGGTGGCGGCCCGCTCGGCGACCCGCCGCCCGATCCCCTGGGCGGCACCGGTGATCACCATGACCTTGCCGTTGAAACGACCGTCGGTGAAGCGGCTCATGCCTTGCTCCCTGCCTCGTTGGGCGTGAACTTCTCATAGTGGAAGCTCTGCGGCACGATGCCCTGGGCGTCGAAGTGCTTGAGCACCGCATCGACCATGGGAGGCGGACCGCACAGGTAGACGTCGACGTCACCATCGTGCATCACCTCGGCATCCATATGGTGGGTCACATAGCCCTTGCGCGGATGCTCACTGGCCTCGTCCACCACCACAGTGGAGTAGGTGAAGTTGGGAAGCTTCCCGGCGAAGGCCTCCAGGGCATCCACCTTGACCAGATGGTCATCCTTGTTGACACCGTAGATCAGGTGAATCGGCGCCTCGCAGCCCTTCTCGACCAGCTGGGCAAGCATGGAGAGGAAGGGAGCCAGGCCGGTGCCACCGGCCAGCATCAGCACCGGACGGGTGACATCACGGATATAGAAGCTGCCCATGGGACCAGTCAGTGCCAGGCGATCTCCCACCGCGGCACGCTCGCCGAGGTAGCTGCTCATCACGCCATTGGGGATATTGCGGATCAGGAAGGTCGCGCGCTTCTCGCCCGGCAGGGAGCTGAACGAGTAGGAGCGATGCACCTCGGTGCCCGGCACGTCGATATGCACGTACTGGCCGGGCAGGAAGCTAAGCTCGGCGCCATCGTCCAGGTCCACCACCAGCTCGATGCTGTCCTCGGAGAGTTGCTCGACCGCGGCTACCGTGCCATCAACCTTGCCTACCGCCGTCTTGCACACGGTCGAGGCGACGGGTACCTGGATGACACAGTCCGAGGAAGGCACCATCTGGCAGGTCAGGACCTGACCCTCGGCAGCCTCCTCGCCGGAGAGCGCCTCCTCGATGTACTCGTCGCCCATGTCGAATTCACCCTGCTCGCAGTGCCCCTTGCAGGTGCCACAGACACCGTCGGAGCAGTCCATGGGCAGGTTGACCTTCTGCCGGTAGGCCGCATCGAGGACCGTTTCACCTTCCTTGCAGCCGATGAATCGGGTGACGCCGTCCTCGAAGTTGAGGGCAATGGTATAGCTCATGGTCGAATCTCCTCCCGCACCGGGTCAGATGTGATAGATATCGATGACCTGATGGATATAGTCGTTATTGAGTTGCACCACCTTGCGCGTGATCAGCGGCTGCTCTCCCGACACGTCCAACGTATAGAAGGCAGTCCCGAAGTAGCTGAAGTTCGTCTTGTAGACGTGACCCAGCGTGTGCCAGTTGAAGCGCAGCTCCAGCTTGTCCCCTTCCTGATTCAGCACCTCGATGTTGCTGACCTGGTGCGTGGTGCGTGGCTCCGGGAGGGTGGCGCTGCTGCGCTCGGTCTTGATCCGGTAGACCCGGTCCTCGAGGCCCTCGCGGTTGGGGTAGTAGATCAGCGAGATCTCGGACTGCGGGTCCTCGGTCAGCCGGTCGTTGTCGTCCCAGGACGGCATCCAGAACTCGACGTCCTTGTGGTAGCACTCCAGCCACTCGTCCCACTGGCGTTCGTCGAGCAGGCGTGCCTCGCGGTACAGAAAGGCCTGGATATCCTGATAACTGATGCTCATGGCGATGCTCCCCTTAGGCGGACGCGGTGGCGATAAACTGGCTGCGCTCTTTCTCGATGGCGCGCAGCATCTCCTCGACCCAGTGCTTGTGGTGCAGCACATAGAGGCCCTCGTCCTCGGGTGAGGCACCGCTGAGCAGCGGCTTCATGCCGATCGCCTGGGCGTTCTCGTCGGCGCCCTCGATCCACTGCTTGGCACCGCGAGAGAGGTCGTTCCACTCGGCCAGCGACCCGTTGTAGCCTTCCTGGCAGCTGCGAAACTCTTCCAGGTCATCCGGCGTGCCCATGCCCGAGACGTTGAAGAAGTCTTCGTACTGACGGATACGCAAGCGGCGGTTCTCGGCCGACTCACCCTTGGGCGCGAAGCAATAGATGGTGACCTCGCTCTTATCCACGGAAATCGGTCGAATCACACGAATCTGCGTGGAGAACTGGTCCATCAGGTAGACGTTGGGGTAGAGGCAGAGGTTGCGGGTCTGGTTGACGATGGAATCGGCACGCGCCTCGCCGAACTCCTTCTCGATCCACTCCTTCTGCTGGTAGACCGGGCGCACCTCGGGGTTGAGCAGCCGGGTCCACAGCAGCATGTGGCCGTTCTCGTAGGAGTAGAAGCCACCCTGGCTCTTGGACCAGCCATCGGCGTCCACCGCCTTGGTGCCGCCGGCGTCGTAGTTGCGGCGATCCATGGTGGAGGCATAGTTCCAGTGCACGGAGCTGACGTGGTAGCCGTCGGCGCCGTTCTCGGCCCCCAGCTTCCAGTTGCCGTTGAAGGTGTAGGACGAGGTGCCACGCAGGATCTCCAGGCCTTCCGGAGCCTGATCGACGATGTTGTCGATGATCTTGGTGGTCTCGCCCAGATACTCCTCGAGCGGCTTGACGTCATCGCTCAGACTGCCGAACAGGAAGCCCTTGTAGTTCTCGAAGCGCGGCAGGCGCTTGAGGTCATGGGAGCCGTCCTTCTTGAAGCCATCCGGGTAGGCACCCGCCTTCTCGTTCTTGGCCTTGAGCAGCTTGCCGTCGTTCTTGAAGGTCCAGCCATGGAAGGGGCAGGTGAAGGTCCCCTTGTTACCACGCTTCTTGCGGCACAAGGTGGCGCCACGGTGGGCACAGGCGTTGATCAGGCCGTGCAGTTCACCCTGCTTGTCGCGGGTGATGACCACCGGCTGGCGGCCCATGGTCACGGTCATGAAGTCGCCCGGCTCGGCGATCTGGCTCTCGTGGGCCAGGAACAGCCAGTTGCCTTCGAAGACGTGCTTCATCTCCAGTTCGAAGAAGGCCGGGTCGGTGAACATGCTGCGATGGCAGCGGAAGACGCCCTTCTCGGCATCGTCCTGCACGGCGCCGCGGACGCGCTCCTCGAGTTGATCAAGCTTGCTGGTCATGATCCATATCCTCGGTATCTTGTCGTATTGGTCCGGCGGGCCCAGGGGGTGGCCCGCCGTCATCAAGGGATGGCCTGCCGATCAGACCTTGGCGGTACCCGCCAGTTGGCTGGCCTGGTCCTGCTCGTCTTCCTTGGCGCGCGGACGGGCATGGCGAGTCTGCAGCTCGGCCTTGTCGGTCTTCGACAGCTCGACGTCGAACACCACCTCGGAGAAGGGACCGTCCATCTCGCGCTGGGCGATCTCGTCCTGCTCCTCGATGCGCTTGGCCGGCACCACCAGCTCCTCGCGGGTCGCGAAGGCGAAGTCGTCGTAGGTGTAGGGGTCGCCGGCCAGGTTGATCTGGGTGGTCAGGTGCTGGTGACCCGGTGCGGAGACGAAGTAGTGGATGTGCGCCGGACGTTCGCCGTGGCGGCCCAGGGACTTGAGCACCACGTCGGTGGGGGCGCCTTCCGGCACGCCGTAGCCAGACGGGATGATGCTGCGCGCGGTGTAGCGGCCTTCGCTGTCGGTGTAGATGGTGCGGCGCAGGTTGTACTCGCTCTGGGTCTGGTCGAAGAAGGAGTAGCCGCCCTTGGAGTTGGCATGCCAGATCTCGACCTTGGCGCCGGCGATCGGGGTGCCGTCGACATCACGCACCTGGCCGGTCAGCCACATGGCCTCGCCGTCCTGATCCTGGCCGTCGTCCATGCGCGCGAAGCCCTCGGCTTCCGGGGCGCCGGCCACGTAGAGCGGGCCCTCGATGGTGCGCGGGGTGCCGCCGGTACGCTGGGCCTCGGCGTCGATGGCGTCCTGACGCATGTCGAGGAAGTGGTCAAAGCCCAGGCCCGGGGAGAGCAGGCCGAACTGGGTCTGGCTGCCCAGGGCGTTGAGCAGATTGACGGCGGACCAGTACTCCTCCTCGGTGACATCGAAGTCGTCGATCAGTTTGAACAGGTCGGAGATCAGGCGATGGACGATCTGCTTGGCGCGCTCGTTGCCGCCCTCCTGGTCGAAGCCGGCGATGGTCTTCAGGAAGTCCTGAACCTCGGGGGTATCGAAAATCTTCACGGTCATGGTCGGTTATCCTCGTTCGTTATATGGTTGTGTTCCGCTCGACGGAACTGACTGGCTTCATCCGTGACTCAGGAGTCGTCCTCGCGCACGGAGGACGGGTGACGACACAGCGGCTTGACGCTGATCTCCATGTAGGGAAAGAGCGGCAGGTTGCTGACCAGCTCCTGAAGCTCGGCGTTGTCCTCGACGTCGAAGATGCTGACGTTCGAGTAGCTGCCGGCCACGCGCCACAGGTGGCGCCACTTGCCGGAGCGCTGCAGCTCCTGTGAGTAGGCCTTCTCGGTCGCCTTGATCTCGGCGGCCTGCTCGGCCGGCATCGACGGCGGCAGCTTGACGGTCATTTCCACCTGAAACAGCATGACGTTCTCCTCTTCAGCGCAAGCACACCGACGTGCTTGCGGGACTCGGTTCTCTGGGACTCAGCCCTTGCGGGAATAGTGGGCCAGCTTGTCTTCGTCTAGCGTGATACCCAGCCCCGGCCCCTTGGGCAGTTCCACGCCGAACTCGCGATAGGCCAGCGGCTCGACGACGATGTCGTCCTTGAGCAGCAGCGGGCCGAACATCTCGGTACCCCAGGCCATCTCCGGCAGCGTGGCCCAGGCATGCAGGGAGGCGGCGGTGCCGATGGTGCCCTCGAGCAGGGTGCCGCCGTAGAGGCCGATGCCGGCAGCCTGGGCCACGTGGGCCAGCTCCAGTACGCCGAGTACACCGCCGGACTTGGCGATCTTCAGCGCGAAGGCGCCGCTGAAGCCCCCCCGGACCAGGTCGAGGCCGTCGCGGGCATCCTGCACCGCCTCGTCGGCGAGCATCGGCACGTTGAAGCGGTCGGCCAGCCGGATCAGGCCGGCATGCTCGCGCGCCGGGATGGCCTGCTCGATCAGCTCGATGCCGGCGTCCTGCAGGGCCTGGATGCCATATACGGCGGTGGACTCGTCCCAGGCCTGGTTGACGTCGACACGCACACTGGCGCGATCGCCCAGGGCCTCCTTGATGGCGGCCACGTGGCGCACATCCTGCTTGACCGGATTGGCACCGATCTTCAGCTTGAAGTCACAGTGACGACGCTGCTCCAGGCGCAGCAGGGCCTCGTCGATATCCTTGGCGGTATCGCCGCTGGCCAGAGTCCAGAGCACCGGCAGGTGGGTCTGGCGGGCGCCGCCCAGCAGCTCGGCTACGGAGAGCCCCAGGCGCTTGCCCTGAGCGTCAAGCAGCGCGGTTTCCAGCGCCGACTTGGCGATCATGTTGCCGCGAGCGTTGCGGTTGAGCCGGGCGCGCAGGGCGTTGACGTTGGCGGAAGGCTGGCCGATCAGCAGCGGCGCCAGGTAGGTATTGATATTGCGCTTGATGCTCTCAGGGCTCTCGGGGCCGTAGGCCAGTCCGCCGATGGTGGTGCCCTCGCCCAGGCCCTCGATGCCGTCGGAGTGGCGCATGCGCACGATCACCATGGTCTGACAGGCCATGGTGGTCATGGAGAGCTTGTGGGGACGGATGGTCGGCAGGTCGACCAGCAGCGTCTCGATGGACTGGATAGTAGCGGTCATGGCAACTCTCGATGCAGGGCAGTTCAGTGATTGCATGGCAGTTTGATTGCAGTGGAAATCCGCAACCAATATTGTTTGGGTGACTAGCCATACCCTGGAGGTATCATGGAGCTCCGCCACCTCAGGTACTTCTGCACCGTTGCCGAGACCCTCAACCTGACGGCCGCGGCCGAGCGCCTGCATATGTCTCAGCCGCCTTTATCACGACAGATCAAGCAGTTGGAAAACGAAGTCGGCGCCGAGCTGTTCGAAA
The DNA here is from genome assembly GCF_021282295.1 of Halomonas sp. G15. NCBI lineage: Bacteria > Pseudomonadati > Pseudomonadota > Gammaproteobacteria > Oceanospirillales > Halomonadaceae > Halomonas > Halomonas sp. G15. The sequence goes on from NZ_JAJSPA010000018.1 coordinate 19,884, forward strand.
GGAGTGCCCGGGGACTGCGCCTGACCCCCACCGGCCAGTTCTTCCACCAGCACGCCCTGCAGATACTCGAGAAGGTGGATGTCACACTGGAGTCGACCCGGCGCATGGCCCGAAGCCGCCGCAGCCTGTTCGGCATCGGCTTCGTGCCCTCGGTGTTCTACGGGCAGCTCCCGCTGCTGGTACGCGATTTACGACAAAAGGATGATGTCGAGATGACCCTGGCCGAGCTGACCACGGTGCAGCAGATCCAGGCGCTGAAGGCGGGACGCATCGACCTGGGCTTCGGTCGTCTGCGCATCGACGACCCGGACGTGGAGCAGGAGGTGCTGTTCGACGAGCCGCTGATCGCCGCCCTGCCCAGCGGGCACCCGCTTGAGGGGACCACCCCCACCCTCGAGGAGCTGGCCCGCTACCCGCTGATCCTGTTTCCCGCCAGGCCGCGGCCGAGCATGGCCGACATGGTGCTGGGGCTGTTCCGCCGCAAGGCGCTCAAGGTGGAGGTGGTGCAGGAGGCCAACGAACTGCAGACGGCGCTGGGGCTGGTCGCCTCGGAGGTGGGGATCACCCTGGTGCCGGAACAGGTCAGGCGCGTCCAGCGCGACGGCATCTCCTACGTCTACCTGGCCGATCCCAGTCTCACCTCACCGGTGATCTGCAGTCGCCGCCGCGGAGAGGCGCCCTCCCCGGTCATGCAGGAGGCGTTCCGCATTCTCGAGGTACTGGTGGAGAACCGTCGCAGCGGACGCTACCCCTGAATCGACGACGCCCCGGACCCGCCGCTGGAGGATCCGGGGCGTCGCTGGAGGTACGCGACTGGCGTGCGGCCTACTCCAGCGACTCGTAGGGCAGCCCCACGTAGTTCTCGGCGATGGTGGTCAGCCCCGCCTCGGAGCCGGTCAGGTAGTCCAGCTCGGCCTGCTGCATGCGGGTGTTGAAGTCCTCCTCGTCGGAGAACTTGTGCAGCATGGAGGTCATCCACCAGGAGAAGCGCTCGGCCTTCCAGATCCGCTTGAGACAGGTCTCGGAGTAGTTCGGGATCAGGTCGGTACGCCCTTCCTGGTAGACCTTCACCATCAGCCGGTAGAGGGTGTTGACGTCGCTGGCCGCCAGATTGAGGCCCTTGGCGCCGGTAGGCGGCACGATATGGGCGGCGTCGCCGACCAGGAACAGCCGCCCGTACTGCATCGGCTCGACCACGAAGCTGCGCAGCGGGGCGATGCTCTTCTCGATGGAGGGGCCGGTGACCAGCTTCTCGGCCACCTCATCGGGGATGCGCCGCTTGAGCTCCTCCCAGAAGCGCTCGTCGGACCACTCCTCGACCTTCTCGTCAAGCCCCACCTGGATGTAGTAGCGGCTGCGGGTCGATGAACGCATGCTGCACAGGGCAAAACCACGCTCGTGCCTGGCATAGATCAGCTCGTCGGCCACCGGCGGGGTGTCGGAGAGCAGGCCGAGCCAGCCGAAGGGATAGACCTTCTCGAACTCCTTGATGCGCCCTTCGGGGATCGACTTGCGCGAGATACCGTGGAAGCCATCACAGCCGGCCACATAGTCGCAGTCGAGACGGTGCGTCTCGCCATCCTTCTCGAAGGTGATATAGGGGCTATCGCTCTCGAGGTCGTGGGGCTGAACGTTGTCGGCCTCGTAGATGGTGGTGCCACCGGTCGCCTCTCGGGCCTCCATCAGGTCGCGGGTCACCTCGGTCTGGCCGTAGACCATCACGGTTTTGCCGCCGGTCAGCCCGGCGAGGTCGACGCGCACGCGCCGGTTGTCCAGGGCCAGCTCCACGCCATCGTGGACTTCGCCCTCTTCGTCCATGCGCTTGTCGACACCCGCCTCACGCAGCAGATCGACCATGCCCTGCTCCAGCACACCCGCTCGAATGCGGCTGAGCACATACTCGCCGGACTTGCGCTCGAGGATGACATTGTCGATGCCCTGGCGGCTCAACAGCTGGCCGAGCAGCAGGCCCGAAGGACCGGCGCCGATGATCGCGACCTGTGTCTTCATGGGGAGACTCCGTTGTTATCTGTCGGGGTAAGGCAAAAGGGTGAACATCTGTTCGCTATGTGGATTGTATTTTTCACTGAAATCGATCCCGCAATAAGGCAATATTGGCAGTGTTACCTGGATAATCCCAATATCATCGGCCGACTTTAGTCGAAAGCGCTAGCGGAGCTCCCATGTCCACCGACGCCGTTCCCATCTTCAAGCTGTATGGCGAGACGCACCACTGGCCGACGCCGGACCTGCTTCACTGGGAGTCGATCCCCGAACGCAGCCGGCTGCACGACTGGAAGATCCAGCCCCATCGTCATACCGACCTGCTGCACCTGCTCCACCTCTCTGCCGGCCGCGTCAGCCTGGAACTGGAGGGCAGCCAGCGCTCCCATGAGGCCCCGTTGATCATCGTGGTGCCCGCCATGAGCATCCATGGCTTCCACTTCTCGCCGGATACCCAGGGCCATATCATCACCCTGGCAAGCCCCCTGGCCGAACGACTGGAGGAGCGCCTGGGTGCCCAGGCGGGAGCGATGTCACTGGCCACCGCCTACCCTCTGGATGCCGCCCGACCGGCCCGGCGCATCGCGACCCTGGTGGACCAGCTGGGAGAGGAGTATCGCCACCCCGCACCCGGCCGCGAACACATCCTGGAGGCGTTCACCGAGGCGCTGTTCATCGAGCTCTCCCGCCTGACCGTGCGGCAGACCAACGCCGGCAGCGCGAGAGCCCCCCGGTCCCAGGGGCGAGGACTGACCCACCTGCAGAACTACCAGGCACTGATCGAGAAGCAGTTTCGTCAGCAGCCCAGCATCGAGAAATTCGCCGAACAGCTGGGCATGACCAGCGCTCACCTCAATCTGCTCTGCCGGCGCCTGGCCAACCGCAGCGCCCTGCAGCTGCTGCATGAGCGCCTGCTGCTCGAGGCCAAGCGACAGCTCACCTATACCAACATGACCGTCGGCCAGGTGGCCGACAGCCTGGGATTCTCGGAACCCGCCTACTTCACGCGCTTCTTCAAGCGCTTGACCGGACTCGCTCCCCGAGACTTCCGCCGACGTCAGCCCGACGCATAGCCGCGGGCCAACATCCCGAAAGACGCCCCGAAACGACAGCGCCCCCGCAAGCCTTTGCTTGCGGGGGCGCTTTTCACTGGGATTCTTCGCTCAGCCAGCCGCTTCCAGCGACTTGCCCTCGAACGCCTGGGCGTTGGGGCAGAAGCCACGGCAGGTCTCCCGGGTATCACCGGCGCGCATCGCCTTCCAGCAGCGCCCCACGACCGGGCAGTGGTTGCAGACGGTCTCGAGCTCCGCGAAGAGCCCCGCGTCATTGGCAGAGAAGTCCTCTCGACCAAGCCCGAAACGCTCCATCATGACGGGCATCAGGGTCACGGCGGGAATCAGGTCGCGCTCGGCTCCGCGGTTCAGGGTCCGCGAGACCTCTCGCTCGAAGGCCGGCGCCATCGGCGCGTTCAGGTCGCGCACCAGCTCCCGGAAGTCGACACTGGCCTCGTTGCGGATGCCTTGCACCACCTGGGGAATGCTGGCCTCGAAGAGACGCTGCTCGAGACGCGCCAGCCAGCCCTGACGTTCGGTCTGTTTGTCATTCATGTCACACCTCCGGGCCGGTCATACCGGCGGTGCCGGTCGCCAAGCGAGTTTCACTGACTCAAGGATGGTGCTGCGCAACCCCGTTGCCAAATGAGGATTTCACACACCCCTATAACTATAGAGTTATGCCATACCCTCGACATCATGACGACCTGCCACCGGATCAGAGCAGGAACAGGGTAGTGAGCACCGGGAAGGCGATCAGCAAGGCCAGGCGCAGGAAGTCCGAGAGGATAAAGGGCGCCACGCCCTTGAAGATCTCGCCCAGCCCCACGTGGGGCGCCATCGCCTTGATCACGAAGACATTCATGCCCACTGGCGGGGTGATCAGGCCCAGCTCCACTGTCAGCACGGTGATGATGCCAAACCAGACCGGGTCGATACCCAGTGACTGGATGATCGGGAATACCACCGGCACCGTGATCACCAGCATGGCGATCGCATCCATGAACATCCCCAGCACGAAGTAGAGCAGCAAGATGCACAGCACCACGACCATGGGCGAGAGCTCCATGCCGTAGAGGAAGTCGGTGATGGAAAACGAGATCCGCGACACCGAGATGAAGTAACCCAGGGTCTCGGCCCCCACCAGCATGAAGAACACCACACTGGAGAGCGCCAGGGTCTCCTGCACGCTGCGCCACAGTTCGGCACCACGCATGCCCTTGGCCAGGGCATAGAGCAGGGTGGCGAAGGCACCGACGCTGGCCCCCTCGGTGGGGGTGAAGGCGCCGAAGTAGATCCCCAGGATCATCACCAGGAACACCGCGAAGAACGGAACCAGCCCCGAGAGAGAGGCCAGCTTCTGCTTCCATGCCGTCGGCTCGCCGGCCACGGCAAGCGAGGGCTTCACGCGCATCACCACGCTGACCGTCAGTGCATACATCACCAGCCCCAGCAGGCCAGGCACCAGGCCGGCCATGAACATGTCGCCCACCGACTGCTCGGTGAGGATGGCGTAGATCAGCAACGCGATGGAGGGCGGGATCATGATCCCCAGGGTGCCGCCGGCGGCCAGTGCACCGGTGGCCAGACCCCGGTTGTAGCCGTAGCGCTCCATCTCCGGCAGGGCGACCCGGGTCATGGTGCTGGCAGTGGCCAGCGACGAGCCGGAGATCGCCGAGAATATCCCGCAGGAGCCCACCGCAGCGATGGCGAGTCCCCCTTTCCAGCCGCCGCAGATCACCCGGGTGGAGTGGAACAGCTTGCCGGCCATGCCGGAGTGGGCCGCCAGCACGCCCATCAGGATGAACATCGGCACGGCGCTGAAGCTGTAGTTGGAGAGCACCTCCACCGGCACGGTCTTGAGCTGGGCGATTGCCGCTCCCCAGCTGATCACCTGGGCGAAACCCACCACCCCGACGACCAGCATGGCCAGTGCTACCGGCACCCGCAGCACCATCAGCAGCAGCAGTGCGCCCAGGCCGATGGCTCCGATCATCTCACTCCCCATGGGCGGCCTCCTGGTCGGCAGCGAAGACGGCGCTCAGCACGGCATGCAGCAGGCTGCGCAGCCCCAGCAGCAGGCTGAGCACGGCGGCGGCGTAATAGATGGGCCCCATGGGCATCCGCAGGTCCTGGGTCACCTCGCCATGCCGTGCGGCGGCGGAGGCAGAGTCCAGCAGCCCCAGGAACAGCACCAGCCCCAGGGCCGCAAAGCCCAGCAGATAGACACCGTGCAGGCGGTTCTTGAGGTTGGGCGAGAGTCCATGGGAGAAGGCCTCCACCACTACCTGACTCTTCTCGACATTGGCCGCCATGGCGGCTAGCAGGGAACAGAGCATCAGGTAGCTGACCAGCTCCACGCTGCCGGAGACACGCAGGGCGATGGCCCCCTCGGTGATCCGGTAGAGATAGCGGGTAACGACATCGGCGATGGTCACGCCCAGCAACGCCAGCAGGGCGAGGCCGGCCACGATGCGGCAGACAAGGGCCAGCCAGTGGCTGGCCCTTTCCAGGGTGGACTGCATACCGTCTTACCCCTGCCCGTCGGCGCAGGACGCACTGGCCGCCAGTGCCGCCTCGTAGACCTCACGCCCCGGCAGGCCACGCTCCTCGAGCTCGGCCAGGTAGCTGTCGATGCCATCCTGAAGCGGCTTCTGCCAGTCCGGATGCGAAAGCGGTTCCTCGATCTCGCGGATGGTGTGGCCGGCATCGCGAGCCTCCTGCTTGCCTTCCACGTCCAGACGATCGAACACCTCACCGGCATTCCCGGCCCACTGCATGCCGGAGTTGGCATCGATCACCGCCTGCTGCTCGGGGCTCAGGCTGTCATAGGTGCGCTGGTTCATGGTGGCCACGAAGATCAACGTATAGAAGGGTACCTCGGTGTGGTAGCTGACCAACTCGTTGATGCGGAAGCCCTTCAGCCCCTCCCAGGGGAAGCTCAGGCCGTCGATCACGCCGCGCTGCATGGAGGTGTAGATGTCCGGCGCCGGCATGCCCACGGGGCTCGCCCCCATGTTCTCCAACATCTCGCCGGCGACCGCCGTGGGGCGGCGGATACGCAGCCCCTCGAGGTCTGACGGCACCTGCACATCGGTGTCGATGGTGTGGATACCGCCCGGCCCGGTGGTGAAGAAGAACAGCGGCCGGGTGTCCTCGTACTCGCTCTCCAGGTGCCCCTCGTCGTACAGGGTCTGCAGCACGCAGGCACCCTGGGTCGCCGTGGTGGCCACCCCGGGCAGCTCGACAATCTGCGAGAGCGGGAAGCGCCCCGCGGTATAGCCCTGGGCGGTGGCGCCGATATCGGCGATACCGTTGGCCGCCGCCTCGTAGATGGAGTCCGGCTTGGCCAGGGTACCGGAGGGGAACATCTCCACCTTGAGCTCACCGCCGGACTCCTCCTCCAGAGTGGCCGCCCACTCCTCGAAGATATCCTGGTTTACCCCCGATGCGCCGGGCCAGAAGTGCGCCATGCGCAGGGTGGTGGAGGCCTGGGCGGCGGAAGCGGCAGTCAGGCCGGCGATGGACGCAGTCAGCAGGCAGCGGGTCAGGACGCGTTTCATGGGAGTCCTCCGGGGCATTGTTGTCATGGGCTTGGCTGTATGGACTTATCGAACGTTCGCATCCCGAATACACGTTCGGGATATAAGCAAACTACCCGACTCTTGCGGTTCTGGAAAATGGACCTTGGTCTAGGATAGGGCGCCTGCCGGTGATGCGCACAAGTCCCGACGAACGGAAACGTCTCGACAAGGACAAAATGCCAGAAAAGTTGGATTATTCGCATATTCCTGACGTGACGTCGTGTATGCCCTTGACCGAGCCCCCCGGCATCCGCCCAGGAGCACGCGGCCAATGGAGTCGCGCACCACGCTGTGGGCGCCATCGCAGCCGGCCACATAACTGCCGCGGGTGGAGGGCATTCTCGACCAAAGCAGGGATGGCCAGGCACCGGCCATCTATTTAGGCTCCTAAGCATAATCACACAATGATTCGCCCCTGCTCAGGAGCCACCCATGACGCGCCTCGCCGTGCCACCCGGCCTGATAGTCGTGCTATCGGGCATCACCGCTGCCCTGCACGTGGGCAAGCTGCCCCCGGCCCTGACCATCCTCCAGGACAGCCTCGAGATCAGCCTGCTCCAGGCCGGCTTCCTGGTCTCGCTGGTCCAGCTCGCCGGCATGTCGCTGGGACTGATCGTGGGCCTGTCGACGGACCCCCTGGGTCTGAGGCGCAGCATCACCCTGGGCCTTGGCCTGCTGGCCGGCGCCAGCCTGCTGGGAGGCTTCGCCGAGACACCCGCCTTCCTGCTCGTGTGCCGCGCCCTGGAGGGTCTGGGATTCCTGCTGGTGGTGCTCTCGGCTCCTGCCCTGCTTCGCCAGCTGGTACCGGTGGAGCGCCTCCACCGCGCCATGGCCCTGTGGAGCTGCTTCATGGGGCTCGGCGTCGGCACCGCCCTGCTGACCGGGCCCTGGGTGATCGCCTGGCTGGGCTGGCAGGGGTGGTGGTGGACACTGGCCGGGTGGACGCTGCTGATCCTGGTCGCGGTGCGCTGCAGGGTGCCGGCGGACCGGCACCGCGACAGGAGCCGCCCCCCGTCCGGCGTAGGCGACGAGGGCTGGCGCCAACGCCTGGGCCTGACGCTGGGCTCCCCGGGGCCCTGGCTGGTCGCCCTCTGCTTCGCCATGTACTCCAGCCAGTGGCTGGCGGTGATCGGCTTCCTGCCCACCATCTACCGGCAGGCAGGCATCGCCGAGGGGCTGGCCGGTTCGCTGACCGCCCTGGTGGCCGCCGCCAACATCATCGGCAACCTGGGCTCCGGCCAGCTGATGCAGCGTGGCATGGCCCCCACCACGCTACTCCGGCTCGGCTTCGTGTTCGCGGCCCTGGGCACTTTCCTGGCCTTCGGCGAGGCGACCGCCGAAGCGCCGGGCCTGCGCGTCGCTGCCGTGCTGATGTTCTCCGCCGTCAGCGGCGTCATTCCGGGGGCCCTGTTCACCCTGGCAGTGCGCCTGGCGCCCAGCGAGCACACCGTCTCCACCACCATCGGCTGGATGCAGCAGTGGTCGGCCTTCGGCCAGTTCGCCGGCCCGCCCCTGGTGGCGTGGGTCGCCACCCAGGCCGGCGGCTGGCACTGGACCTGGACCCTCACCGGCACGGCCTCGCTGGTGGGCATTCTGTTGGCCTTCCGGCTCTCCCGGGTGCTGGCCGCCCCGCCGCTGACGTCGGCCGGTGCAACCGCCCGCTAGCAGCCCGCTGTCCCTGCCACCCGCCGACGATGCCCGAGGCTGTCGCTCCTGCTAAGGTAGGGCGGACGCCGCGGCCACGACGCTTCCTTCACCTCACGAGACGACAGACGACATGACCGGCTCCCCCCTCTACCGGGCCAACTCCCTGCCCGGCAATCTGCTCAGGCGCTGCCACCAGATCAGCGTGGCGATCTTCCTGCGCAAGTGCGAGGCCTACAACCTGACCCAGCTGCAGTACATCATCCTCTGTGCGCTGGAGGAGCATGGGTCCATCGACCAGATCACCCTGGGCGGCCATACCGCCCTGGACCGCAACACCGTGGCAGTGGTGGTACGCAAGCTGGAGGAGCGCGGCCTGGTGACACGACACCGCAATCCCGAGGATCGCCGCTCCATGCTGGTGACCCTGACGAAGGAGGGGGAGCGCCTGCGCCATGCCGCCGAACCGGCCGTGGACGATGTGCAGGAGGCTATACTGGCCCCGCTCGAAAGTGACGAGCGCGAAGTCCTGTGCCGACTGCTGCTGCGTATCGCCGACGAGAACAACCACCTGAGCCGTGTGCCGGTGCGTCAGGCGGGGTGAGGCCATGGACTCCCTGCCCAGCCTGCGCCCAATGACGCTGATCTCCCACAGTGCTCTGTTGACCCGGCACACCAAGGTGGAGGCTCCATATGCTAAAGGGCGATTTGCAGGGGCATTGGGCAATCACCGTCAATGGGAACTGGTGACTCACCTTCGCTTTCGATGGAGAAGACGCCGTCCTGGTTGACAATCAGGACTATCACTAGGAGGGCAGCATGAACCGAATGCACAACCCTGCGCACCCTGGCACCGTGCTACGCGAATACCTCGGAGATGTCACTGTCACCGAATCGGCATCGCGACTTGGGGTTACTCGCGCCGCGCTCTCTCGCATCCTGAACGGCAACGCTGGCATCTCTGCTGACATGGCGCTGCGCCTCGAGCAGGCATTAGGTACCAGTGCCGAGATGTGGTTGGAAATGCAGCTCAAATATGAGCTTTGGCAGGCCTCACAGCGCCCGCGCGCGCAGGTAACACCGTTGCATGCAGCGGGCTGACCCCGCGCGAGCCGCTACCGAGCAGCGCCAAGGAACTAACAAGCGGCGGGCCCGAGAGCCCGCCGCTTCGCATGCTGAGTCCGCCGGCCGATCACATCCGACAGTCGCTGTCCGGCGCTTCAAGCTGCTCGTGGGCGACCTCCACTACCTCGTGGCGGCCATCACGGATCTCGCGCAGGTAGATATTCTGTATCGGGTGGTGAGAATCGGAGAAGCGCAGCGGGCCCCGCGGGCTCTGCAGCTCCACCTCGGCCAGTGCATCGATCAGGGCATCACGGTTCGCGGCGTCGCCCCCCACCGCCTCGAGTGCCTGAGCCAGCATGGCGCCGGTATCGAAGCCATGTACCGCATAGGCGTCGGGCGTTTCGCCATAAGCCGCCTCATAGGCCGAAACGAAGGACCGGTTCTCCTCGCTTTCCAGGGTCTCGGCATAGTGCAGGGTGGTCAGCACCCCTTCACCGGCGTCACCGAGTGCCGCGAGATTGCCCTCGGTCAGGAAGCCAGAGCCCAGCAGCGGGATGCTCTCCTTGAGGCCGGCGGCGGCATAGTCGCGCACGAAGCTGACCCCGCCACCGCCGGCGAAGAAGGTGTAGACGGCATCCGGCGTGAGGCTGGCGATCTGCGTCAGGTAGCTCTGGAACTCGGTGCTCGGAAATGGCACCAGGATCTGCTCGACGATCTCGCCGCCCTCCTCGGTGAAGGCGTTCTCGAAGGCTGCCAGGTCCTCCTTGCCCCCGGCATAGTCCCAGGTAATGGTCACCACCCGGCGATGGCCACGTTCGAAGGCCACCTTGCCCATGGGATAAGCGTCCTGCCACATGTTGTGGGAGGTTCGGAAGACATTGGGCATGCAAAGCTGGTTGGTGGCCGCCTCGAGCCCGGCGTTGGGGATGATAGTGATGGCGCCGGTCTGCTTGGCCACCCGCAGCATGCCCATGGCCACGCCGGAGTGCACCGGGCCGATGACGACGTCGACGCCATCGCCCTTGACCAGGCGACTCATATTCTGGGGCGCCTTGGATGGGTTGGCCTCGGAGTCGAGCTCGACATACTCGACGTCACGCCCCCCGAGTTGGCCACCCTGCTGCTCGATGGCAAGCTTCAGGCCGTTAGTGATGGCCTCGCCCAAGGCCGCGTAGGTGCCGCTGTAGGGAAGCATCAGGCCAAGCGCCAAGGGGTCGCTATCCTCGGACAGGGCCGACTGACCGGCCAGCAGTAGGCCGGCCCCCAGCAGGGACGTCACAAGCGTTTTGTTGGTCTTGATCATGGTGACTTCGTCTCTTGTCTGGTTTTTTGTTGGGTCGTTCAGACGCGTTGTGCTTGCGGGGTCCGAGCGTCGGCATTCCGCTCCCAACCCAGGAGGCGCCTCGCCGCCACCACGTCATCCTGAGGGTCGTGGTTCCACAGCCAGTCGAAGCGGGTCTCGAGGTTCTCGATCAGCTTCGCCTCGTCGTCGCCGATGCCTTCGCCGGCGTACTCGTAGACGTTCCCCGCCTCGTGGGAGGTGCGCTGCACCCTGCAGGTGCGCCCATGACGAACCGCCTCGAAGGCCGCCAGCACAGACTCGACATTGCCGCGCCGGCAGGCCTCGTCGCCCAGCAGGCTGGCGAGCACATAAGCGTCCTCCAGCGCCTGGCCGGCCCCGGCGCCCTGGTGGGGCACCAGCGCATGGGCGGCGTCACCCACCAGCAGCACGCGGCCACGGTGGTAGCGCGGCAGTTCGGGCAGCTCGTGCAGCGCCCAGCGGGTCGGCTCGGGGATGCACTCCAGGATCGCCCTGGACGCAGCCCCCCAGCCCGCAAAGACCTCCAGCATCTCCTGCTGGGAGACGGCCTGGACCCACTCCTCCCCCTCGGGCAGCTGCGGCTCGGCGGAGGAGCGGTCGGTGATGAAGGCCACCACGTTGATCAGCTCCGACTGCTTGACCGGGAAGGTGAGGATATGGCGGTCATGCCCCAGGTACATCTGAGGCACCAGGGCCAGGCGTCGGTCGGCGCCCTTGCCCTCCAGGGCCTCTTCCAACTGGGCGGTGGGGATCATGCCGCGATAGGCGTAGGTACCGCTCCAGAAGGGGGCGATCTCACCATGGGTCTCGGCGGGTAGCACATTGGTGCGTACCGCCGACTTGATGACATCGAAGCCGATCACGATATCGGCGGTGAAGGACGTCCCGTCGGCGAAGTGGGCGGTGGCGCCCTCCCCCTCCTGGGTGACCTCGACACAGCGCTTGCCGAAATGCGCGATCCCCTCCGGCAGGTTGGCGACGATGGCGTCCAGGAAGTCCGCCCGATGCACCGAGGACTGCCCGCAGCCGGGCGCTAGGCTGGCGGTCAGGTAGCCGTCGTCGCTGCCACGGCGCCACTCGAACCAGACGTCCTCGAAGGGCGCCGGCGAGGCGTCGGCGATGCGACGGTAGGCGTCCTCGAGGCCGAGCCGCTGGATGGCACGCACGGCGTTGGGGCCGAAGGAGACCCCGGCGCCGATCTCGGAGAACTGCGGCGCCGCCTCGAAGAGCTGCACATCGAGGTCGGGGAAGCGGGACAGGGCCACGGTGAAGGCCACGCCGCCGATGCCGCCGCCGATGATGGCGATGGACAGGCGAGAATCAGTGGCGGACGTGGTGGTGTGGTGGGGCTGTCAATGGCCATCAGAAGTGACCCACCAGTGGTCATTAGTTTTGACCCACCCGTGATCGTCAGCTGAGCGTCTTCTGCTTCAGCCGGTAGCTCTCCCCACCGAGCAGGTAGAGGTGCGAGTGGTGGATGATCCGGTCGACGATCGGCACCGCCACGTTGTCGTCGTGGAAGAACTCCCCCCAACTGGTAAAGTCCTTGTTGGTGGTGATGATCAGTGACCGGTGCTCATAGAACCGGTTGATCAGCTGGAACAGCGCGTAGCGCGCCTGCCGGCTCATCGGCAAGTAGCCCAGCTCATCGATTACCAGGGCGTCGACCTTGGCGAGCTTGTGCAGCGTCTTCTTCAGCTCGCCCTTCATCTCGGCGAGTTCCAGTTCCTCGACCAGGTCCAGGGCGTTGCGGAACAGCACCCGGTAGCCGGCCTCGATGGCCTTCTGTCCGATACCGATCGCCAGGTGGGTCTTGCCCACCCCCGGCGGGCCGATAAATACCAGATTCTCGCGGTTGTCGAGGAAGGCGAAGTCCAGCAGGGCGTTGACCTGGCGCTTGGTGATGGTGGTTTGGTGCCGGTAGTCGAACCCCTCCAGCCGTTTGTCGCTGGGGAAGCCGGCCTGGCGCCGGTAGAGGTCGATGCGCTTGGCCTCGCGGGTCTGGCGCTCGTGCTCGACCAGCATGTCGGCGAAGGCCAGGTAGGAGACCTCGTTGGCCTCGGCCTGGGCCAGCAGCGCGGTGAGGTCGCCGGCGATGGCGCCCAGGCGCAGGCTGCGGTAGCGCCCGGCGGTCAGCTCAAGCTGCCCCATGGGTCACCTCCTGCTGGCCGCTGGAGTGGCCAAGCCAGCCGTACTGAGCCAACTCCACCGGTGTCGTGCATGGACCGCTGGGGGTGTCGCCCTCTGGATCCCGGCCCCGCGCCTTGGCGAGCCGCGCCGCCGCCAGCCGCTCCTTGAGGCCGCCGGCGGTGAGGCGCTCCCGGGTGACCCAGTCGCCGATCAGCGCCAGGTCCAGCATGTCCTCGCCCTCCAGCAGCTGCTTGGCGGCGCGCAGCTGGTCCTTGTAGTGGCGCGGCATGGCGGCACGCAGGCGCGCACAGAGCTGCTCCCCCAACGAGGCGCCAAGGCAGCGGACGATGGCCGTCTCAAGCTCCGCCTCCTGCTGGCGGTGGTCGCGGTAATGGCTCTCGTTGCGCAGCGTGCGGCCCTTGCCTAGGTGAAGGGCATGGGTGGCGATCTCGTCGCCGCTCTCCAGGTCATGGATTGCCAGGCGGTTTTCCGCTTCCCGGACCCCGACACGGCCCTGCTGGTAGGCCATCGGCACCGAGTACTTGTTGGCCTTCCAGGCGATCAGCCCGGTCTTGTCGACCCGGCGCGGGGCCATGCCGTCGGCCTCGCGGCCCACGCAGGCCGGCGTCAGGTAGGGGCGCAAGTGGCACCGTTCTTCGGCGTCGCACAGCACCCTCGGCTGCTGGCCGGTGGTGCCATGAGTGCGCACGTTGGCGACCTCGTCGAGCCACTGCCGCACGTAAGCGCGCAAGTCGGCCTCGTCGCGGAATACCTCGCCATAGAAGGCATCCTGCTTGGCGTACTTCACCCCGGCTTCGACCTTGCCCTTACTCTCCGGGTCGTAGCCGCAGCAGGCATGGATCCGGAAGCCGGCGGTGGTGGCGTACTCGTGGAAGCGCTGGTTCACCTCCAGCTCACGGAACTGCTCGCTGATCACCACCATCTTGGTCTGGTCGTAGACGCACTCCTCCGGCAGGCCGCCGAAGTAGCGGAAGGCCTCGTCGTGCAGGCGAATGAAGGTGGTGGTATCGAGCGGCGACAGGCTGATGCCGACATAGGTCAGGCGCGAGTAGGAGAGCACGAACACCACGAAGTACAGGGGGCGCGGCTCGCCGCCGATCATCACCTCACGCAGCTCACCCGGATCCACCTGGCACTGGACGCCGGGCACCATGTCGAGCACCGGCTCGTAGTAGCGCCGCTGCCGGCTGGCCACCGTGCTTTTCACCTGCTGCACGTAGCGACGCAGGGTACGCTCCGAGACCGCCAGCTCGCCGACCTTCTCGCGCAGCTTGCGGGCGACCTTGACGCTGCTCAGCCGGGGGAAGGTGCGCAGCAGGTAGACGATGTAGTCGCGGTGGGCGTCGAGTTTCTTCTCGCGCTCGCGGTTCGACTGCGCCGCCTGGATGGTGGCCTCATCCTGACGCAAATACTTGCGGACGGTGTTGCGAGAGATACCCAGCTCCTGGCCGATGGCTCGAATCGACAGGCCCTGTCCGTCATCGTGTAGTGCTTTGATCTTGTGAATCATTCCCCAGTCCTTCACATCTCCGTCCCGACCCTTGGCTGAGCCGACACGGTAAGTGGATGGTGGCAGCGCTGCCACCTCGGGGGTGGGTCAAAAGCGTTGGCCGGTACTGGGTCACTTTACTTGGCCATTAACAGGGGCATGCTGCGCTCTCCGTCAGGGATGCGGTTCTTGTCATGGCATCGGGTGATGACACGCAGGCTAGAGCCCCTTCGGTATTCACACAACGCAGCCACTTTCATACTTTAAATAAATGAAAGTAATATCATCTTGAATACAGTCAATTAGGCGAGACGAGACATGTTGCGGCTGGCGGATATCGACGTGAACCTGCTGGTGGTCTTCGACCTGCTCTACCGGGAGGGCAGCACCCAGCGGGCGGCCGAGCACCTCGGCGTGACCCAGCCCGCCGTCAGCCACGCCCTCAAGCGCCTGCGCCGGTTGCTCGATGATGAGCTCTTCGAGCGCACCTCCAGGGGGCTTTCGCCGACGCCGCGGGCGGACCAGCTTCACCCCGGCATCGCCGAGGCGCTGGCCCGGTTGCATGAGACCCTCAACCTGGGCGATGACTTCGCGCCGGTCAGCAGCGAGCGAACCTTCCAGCTGGCCATGACCGATATCGGCGAGATGGTCTTCCTGCCGCGGCTGCTGGAACACCTCGCCAGCGAGGCCCCCGGCATCCGGCTCAGCACGGTGCGCAGCCATCAGGAGGACCTGAAACGAGAGATGGAGGAGG
Source organism: Halomonas sp. G15 (assembly GCF_021282295.1). Taxonomy (NCBI): domain Bacteria; kingdom Pseudomonadati; phylum Pseudomonadota; class Gammaproteobacteria; order Oceanospirillales; family Halomonadaceae; genus Halomonas; species Halomonas sp. G15. The sequence goes on from NZ_JAJSPA010000018.1 coordinate 34,948, forward strand.
GGCGGATCGACCTGGCCGTCGGCCTGATCCCCCAGCTGGGCGCCGGCTTCTACCAGCAGCGGCTCTTCGTGCAGCGCTATGTCTGCCTGATGCGCAGGGACCACCCCCTGGCAGGGGGCGGTTTCGACATGAGCGATTTCCGGGCCGCCACCCACGCGGTGGTGGTGGCGAAGGGCACCGGGCACGGCATCGTCGAGGAGCAGCTCGCCCGGGCGGGCATCGAGCGCCCGGTCCGTCTGCAACTGCCCCACTTCGCCGCCGTGCCCTATATCATCAGCGAGAGCGATCTGGTGGTCACGGTGACCGACAAGTTCGCCGAGGCGACCCGGGAGCGCTTCGGGCTGGCGGTGCAGGAGCACCCCCTGCCCTTCCCCGAAATCCCCATCAACCTGTTCTGGCACCGACGCTACCACCGCGACACCGGCAACCGCTGGCTGCGCGGCCTGATCTTCGCGATGTTCTCCGAATAGAAGAAGGGGGCAGCTGCCTCGGCAGATGCCCCCTCGTGACGGCGCAAGCGCAGGGTCAGTCGGTTGATCATCAATTTGCCCTGACCTGACCAGCAAGCACCTAAAGGAACTTGGTGAGCTGCAGGCGAAAGGCGTCGCCCTCGCTCTCGAGCCCCTTCAGTCCACCGCCTTCCGCATCATACTCGTGGTAGACGGCGCCCTTGAGCATCACTCCGGCCGTGGGCCAGAGGTAGCCCGCCTCGGCACCGATGGCATGACGCTCGGCCTTGGCGGTGGTCGCCGCGCCGTCGTCGGCCTCCAGCTGCCAGGCGTCATAGCCCACCAACCCCAGCTCCAGGCCGTTTTGCAGACGATGGCCGATGCCCCACTCTACCAGCCAGTTGTCCCCGGGGGTGATGCCGGTATCGTCCTGCTCGGTCTGTGATCTCTTATCGCGACAGTGGCGGAAGCCCAGGCATCTTCGACCAAGCTAATACAGGCGCGAATCATCATCAGACTGATAAGGCCGGTCGCCAGCCCGCTGATACCGGCCATCAGCGAGAAGAGGATGACGGCGGGAATGATCACCGCGCGCAGGCCGATCCGGTCGGCCAGGTTGGCCATGAAGATCGAGGAGATCCCCCAGGTAATTGCCAGCACACCCGTCACCAAGCCCAAGTCCTGAAAATCCAGATTCAGGTCCTGCATGATGACTGGGAAGAGCGGCATGATCATGAAACGATCGATACTGACCAGGCCGAACCCCAGTGTCAGCAGCAGCACCATCTTCCACTCGTAACGGGTATCTCATTCTTGGTTCTGTGTTGTCTTCATCTTGCTTGCCTTATTTTCGGATTATTGGCAAAGGGCCAGGGTGCCGAGACATGTGATGCCTCGGCGGTTCTTCAATGGAATCGTGATGTTATTCGCGAAGGGCTGATCCGCTTATTGGTTGGGTACCATCACGAAGTCGAAATGTGCCTTCCACTTTGTCTCGCCGCTTTCATTCAGGACATAGTCGACAACCAGCGACTCCTTGACCCCGAAGACCGTGTCCGAGGTCAGGTAGTCATCCCCGGAGACAAAAGTGTGGGTGACGATGCGTTCATGGTTCGGATGGTTGAGCATGAAATGCATGTGGGCCGGTCGCCATGGGTGGCGGCCCAGGTGCCCGAGCATCTGCCCCACCGGCCCGTCATCCGGAATCGGGTAGGAGACCGGCTTGATACCGGTGAACCAGTAACGGCCATCCGCACCGGTGATAAATACGCCACGGTTGTTCCACTCAGGTTGCTCGCCCGGTTGCTGAACATCGTAGAAACCTTCGCTATTGTCAGACCATACGTCGATGCGTGCCCCCTCGATGGGGTTGCCATCCGGATCCTGCACCCTACCCTCGTAAAGGCAGGTTTCGCCCTTGCCATCGAGAGAGATGTTGGCTCCCATATCCAGCACCGGCGCGCCATCCACGTGGAAGGGGCCGAAGACCGTGTTCTCGGTAGTACCGGGGGGGCGGCGATGTTGAATGGCATCCACCAGCATCGAAACCCCCAGAGTATCGGAGAGCAAGATGAACTCCTGGCGCTTGTCATCGCAGATCTGGCCGGTGCGAGTCAGGAACTCAATGGTAACCTCCCACTCCTCCTGGGTGAGCTCGACCTCCTTGACGAAACCGTGCAGGTGCTTGACCAGTGAGGCCATCACCTCACGCAGGCGGGGGCTTACCTCATCGCCCATGCGGGCGTTGACCGCCTCGACGGAACGGTCTTCGGTGAAGTAATCAATCTGTGACATGTGGCGTTCCTCTCCATGGGCCCACCCTGTCGGGCCCAACAATTCATTCAGGGCGGGCACCGCTCCAGGCCCGCTGCAGCAATTCACGCACGGCGTCACGCTGGACAGGCTGGGGGTTCCAGTAAGGATTCTTCACTGCCAGGTCGGCGGCGCGATCCAGGTCGGATTCGGCCATTCCCAGTTCCTTGAGCGCAAGGGGAGCCCCGAGTGACTTGGCGAAGTCGTAAAGGCCACTACCCAGCTCACCACCGAACAGCTCGGCGGCCGGTGCCAGCACATCCGCCGCGGCGCGGGCGTTGTAGGAGGCGGTATGCGGCAGCATGATGGCGTGTGTCTCGGCATGGGGCAGGTCGAAACTACCGCCGAGGGTGTGACACAGCTTGTGGTGAAGCGCCATTCCCACTGTGCCCAGTACGGTGCCACACAGCCAGGAACCATAGAGGGCGTTGCTACGTGCGGCCACATCGTCGGGGCGTTCGACGATGACAGGCAGGGCCTCCTTGAGGCCGCGGATCCCCTCCAGCGCCATCAGCGCCGTGATGGGATTGCGGTCCTTGGCATAGAGGCCTTCGACGGCATGGGCCATGGCATTCAGTCCGCTGGTCACGCTCATGCCGACCGGCAATCCCAGGGTCAGGTTGGCGTCATAGATCACCACCTCGGGCAGGATCGAGGCGTCCTTGACGGTGGTCTTAACGCCTTCCTCGGTCTGGCCGAGGATCGGCGTGACCTCGGAACCGGCATAGGTGGTGGCCACCACCACTTGGGGGGCGCCATTGCGGTAGGCGATCGCCTTGCCCAGGCCGATGGTCGAGCCGCCGCCCAGGGCGACCACGCAGTCGGCCCCCACCTCAGCGTAGGCCGCCATGGCCTGCTCGGTGACCGCTACCGGCGTGTGCATGGCGGCCTCAAAGAAGACGCCGGCACCCAGCTCGCCCAGCTCATGGTTCAGACGCTCGGCATCCTCGCGCTGGAAAGGCGTGGAGAGCACCAGGGCCCGGGAGCCGCCCAGCTGGCGAATCTCGTCTGCCACCTTGGCCAGGCTTCCGGGGCCAAACACGATGCGTGCCGGGTTGGCGGTATAGATGAAGTCGTGTGACATCATAATCTCCAGAGGAAAATTATCATCGAGCGTGGCTCAGGCGCAGCGACTGGTCTGTTGGTTCGGTGCCTGCATGTGTAGCTGCAGCATGAGTTCATCGAACTGCCGGCGCAGCGCTTCTGGTGAGCCAGCGGCGGCGGCTACGTAGTAGTCGGGGCGGACCATCACGTAGGTGACGTCGTTCTCGTTGAACCAGCGCGCGTAGGTGCCATTCAAGTCATCGGCGTCACATGGAGCGCCAGGGAGCACCCAGGGGCACGGCGCGCCCTCCCAGCAGACTTAGCTGTTCAAGCTGAGCCGCAATTAGCGCCGCTTCCGGCGATGCCCCGAGGCCGATCACCAACCACCACCCCCGTCCCACAGCCTCATCGAAGCGGTCACGCTTGCCATTGGTGGCCACGCCCTGCACCGAGAGTTCGCCACCATGGGGGCGTCCTCGCACCAGGCACCCGGACCAAGAGCGGCCTTATCGGTCAGCACTGACTAGCTACTGGATGCCTATAACTCGGCCTTCATGCGCCGATCACAGAAAGAATGATTGATCGTTCCCTGAAGCGCACAATGAGCTTACTTATGCCAAAGCGAGCACTCCTGAAATGTTACTTGTAAAATTAGCGAAGACCGAAGTAGAAATGACTCCGGCCTTCACTGAACAGGTGCATTGATTCCGATGCCAGGACGCGTCTTCTACGAGTGGATTGGGGGGAATACGCCATTGAGGAAAGACGCCATTTCCTCCGTGCTATCCAGCGGAAAAATGCCGGCCACGTACTGATCCGGGCGTACGACCACTACTGCGCCATCCCGAGAGATAGCGCGTTCTTCGAAGATATCGTGGTCCTCGAGTGTACCGAACACATGCTCCATATCGGTCAGTTCGAAATACCCCGCTTTAGGTTTAAAAACCTGGGCAACATCTGACATATCGAAGTCAGTGTAGGCCTGTTGGTGGATCAATTTGATGTCGAACAGCCGGGGAGGCAAAGCCTCTTCCGCCCAGTAGGTCCAGGATCCCAACACCTCAGACTCGTTGGGGGCTGGTGCGTCTGCAAATACATACACGCGCCAGCGACCATCAGCAGTGTGCTGGTGGCCAATGTGCAGAGGCACCAGATCACATACCCGACCTACCTGTGCGGATTTGAAACGTCGGCCTATTGGGTAGCCGGCTGCGAGTTGCTGATGACGTACGGATGTGGTGATTATGGATGGCTCGTACTCGGTGAGGTAACCAGCATTGAACTCCGCTGTCTGCGTATAGAACGTTTCCAGTTCCTGTGGGTCCTTTAGTCGGTCATTCGACTCAGCCATGAGAGAAGACCACTGTTTGTCGAACTCGATAAGCCGGTGCGCAATGTCTCTGCGTTCGTCGGCATAGGTACATAGAAGTTTCTTGGGGCTGTTACCGGTGAGCACATGGCCCAATTTCCACGCAAGGTTGAAGCCATCCTGCATGGAAACGTTCATTCCTTGTCCTGCTTGCGCTGAGTGCGTATGGCAGGCGTCGCCAGTGATGAAAACGCGCGGGTACTCACTGTTTGTTTTGTCGGAGCTCCTGTCATCGAAATCGTCAGTGATACGGTGGCTTACCTCATAGACTGAGTGCCACACCACATTTTTCACATCAAGCTTATATGGATTAATGATTTCCTGAGCTTGAGCGATCACCTCCTCGAGAGGGGTTTCCCGGACACTGCGTTCGTTGCCTTCCGGCACTTCTCCGAGGTTTACATAAAGGCGGAACAGGAACCCACCCTCGCGTGGGATGAGTAGGATGGAGCGACCATTGTTAGCTTTGATGGTGCATTTCTTGCGAACATCCGGAAAATCGGTGTCTGCAAGAACATCCATGACACCCCAAGCCTGGTTCGCTTGGTTACCGCTAAGCCGGTATCCCAGCGATTTTCGAACATTACTGCGTGCGCCGTCTGCTCCAATCAGATACTTTGTCCGGATCTGAAGCTCTTCACCTTGGTCGTCACCAGCGGAGCGGCGTAATGTGACTTTGACCGGATAGTCGTCGTCTTCCAAGACCTCAAAATCAACGAATTCATAACCGTAGTCCGGCTCCATGCGGGTGGGTGCGTTTTTCATGTAACGGTTGAAATGATCAATGATACGCGTTTGGGTAATGAGCATCATGGGCCATTCACTGAACTTTGTGGGGAGCTCCCGGACACTGCTTTCCCGCGCGACATGCTCTGGTTTTTTCGGATCCGGCTTCCAGAACGTCATGTCTGTAATGGTGTGGGCCTCCGCATAGATCTCGTGCGCGAATCCAAATGCCTGAAATGTCTCCATGGTTCGCGAATGGACACCATCAGCATTGGCCAGTTCCAGACGATGGCCACGCTTTTCAATCATGCGTGTGTTTATGTTCGGGAATTGTGAGAGCTGCGCGGCTGCAATTGATCCGGCCGGCCCACAACCGACGATGAGAACATCCATAGTCTCTGGCAGATCTTTGGGTCGATCGACTCCAACCCCTTGAGCCGGCATGGTCATAGGGTCACCGGTTTGATAGCCTGATACGTGAAACTGCATGTCAATACTCCAACTTGTTATATATTGAAAATATGTGTTGATGGTTTTCTGCATTGAAGAGCTCTAACTGGGCTTTCCGAACGCCAGCTGGTCTTTCAGTTTCGATCGTCAGACCTTGGCGCTGGTGGCCAGCTGGCTGGCCTGGTCCTGCTCGTCTTCCTTGGCGCGCGGACGGGCATGGCGATGTTGCAGCTCGGGCCTGTCGGTCGTGGACAGCTCGACGTCGAACACCACCTCGGAGAAGGCACCGTCCATCTCGCGCTTGGCGATCTCGCCCTGATCCTCGATGCGGTTGGCCGGCACCACCAGCTCCTCGCGGGTGGCGAAGGCGAAGTCGTCGAAGGTGTAAGGGTCGCCCGCCAGGTTGATCTGGGTGGTCAGGTGCTGGTGGCCCGGGGCGGAGACGAAGTAGTGGATATGCGCCGGACGCTCGCCGTGGCGACCCAGGGACTTGAGCACCACGTCGGTGGGGGCACCTTCCGGTACGCCGTAGCCGGAGGGGATGATGCTGCGCGCGGTGTAGCGACCCTCGCCGTCGGTGTAGATGGTGCGACGCAGGTTGTACTCGCTCTGGGTCTGGTCGAAGAAGGAGTAACCGCCCTTGGAGTTGGCGTGCCAGATCTCGACCTTGGCACCGGCGATGGGGGTGCCGTCGACGTCACGCACCTGGCCGGTCAGCCACATGGCCTCGCCGTCCTGGTCCTGACCGTCGTCCATGCGCGCGAAGCCCTCGGCTTCCGGGGCGCCGGCCACGTAGAGCGGGCCCTCGATGGTGCGCGGGGTGCCGCCGGTGCGCTGGGCTTCGGCATCGGCCGCGTCCTGACGCATGTCGAGGAAGTGGTCGAAGCCCAGGCCCGGCGAGAGCAGGCCGAACTGGGTCTGGCTGCCCAGGGCGTTAAGCAGGTTGACGGCGGACCAGTACTCCTCCTCGCTGACGTCGAAGTCGTCGATCAGCTTGAACAGGTCGGAGAGCATGCGATGCATGATCTGCTTGGAGCGCTCGTTGCCGCCCTCCTGGTCGAAGCCGGCGACGGTCTTCAGGAAGCCCTGGACCTCGGGGGTATCGAAAATCTTCACGGTCATGGTGTTGTTCCTCTTGTGTTATTCCGTGCAGGTCGGCGCCGATCGACGACCCGCTGTCGGTCAGATGCGTTGTTCGCTTCTCTCCTTTACGCGCACAAAGCGCTTGAGGTCCTGGGAATGGATGACTGAAACATCGAGCGCCTCCAAGTGAGTCGCCACCTAGGTAATACAAGAGTCGTGCCAAGTTCCGAAAAAAGAGTATAATTTTAAATAAACAATGACTTACGTCATAGAAATGGAGGGCTAGCAGGGAGGTTGAGATGAGGGGAATCAAGGAAATAGCGAAATGCTGCGGCGCAGCTTCAAAAAAACATGAAAACCTGGGGAATCCCGGCTAAGACAGGCGAGATGTTGGTAAGAAAAGCATTGGGACTTATGCTGTAGTCTTCTTCGGCGGCAAGACCGCCCAATTGATTTGGACTAAAGAACAAGCCAGACAATAAAAAACATGTGACCGCCTGATGCCACGAGGGACCCCATGACGACTCCGCACTACCCCGACAGCCAGGCCATTCTCGACAAGTTGCGTTTTCTACCTAACGAGGGCCAGATCTGGCTTGGCGAGCAGCGAATGCTACTGCTGCAGGTACAAACCATGGCCATCTTCCGCAAAGAGATCGTCAATACCATGGGGCTGCATCGCGCGCGAAGCTTCTTCATGCGGCTGGGTTACCATGCCGGCATCCAGGATGCCGAACTGGCCCAGGCAGTTCGTGGCCATGACATGTCGGTGGAGGATGGCTTTTTGGCCGGCCCGCAGCTTCATGCCTTGCGTGGGCTGGTGAAGGTGGTGCCCACCGTCCTGGAAATCGACTCCGAAAGCGGCCATTTCTATAGTGAGTTCGAGTGGCAGGACTCTTACGAGGTAGCCATCACCCAAAACATTTTCGGCCCGTCCAGGGAGCCGGTTTGCTGGCTGCAGCTAGGCTATGCCTGCGCATACTCCAGCCAGTTCCTCGGCCAAGAGATCCAGTATCGCGAGGTGGAGTGTCGAGGCTGCAGCGATGACCGCTGCCGGATCATCGGTAAGCCGGCCCGAGAATGGGAAGACCACGAGACCTTCGCCGAACTATTCCGCGAGGACCAGCTGATCGACGAGCTCTATGAGCTGCAGTCCCGCATCGCTTACCTGGAGGACGATATCGCCCGCCATCAGGGCGAAGAGCGTCATCGCCCCATCGGCAAGGCCCCCGCCTTCCTGGGCGCACTCGACCTGATAGACCGCGCCGCCCGCTCCGAGGTGCCGATCCTGCTGCTCGGCGAGACCGGCACCGGCAAGGAGATCCTCGCCCACCGCGCCCACCAGCAGAGCGAACGCGCTCAAGGCCCCTTCGTGGCGGTCAACTGTGCCGCCATCCCACCCGAGCTGATCGAGTCGGAGCTGTACGGCGTCGAGAAAGGCGCCTACACCGGGGCGGTACAGTCTCGTGCTGGGCGCTTCGAGCGTGCCCACGGCGGCACCCTGTTCCTCGACGAGCTCGCCGAGCTTTCGCCGCGGGCCCAGGCATCGCTGCTGCGTGCCTTGCAGGAGAAGCAGATCGAGCGGGTCGGCGGCCAGACCAGCCAGAGCGTCAACGTACGCATCGTGGCCGCCACCCATGGCGACCTGACCGAGCGAGTCCGGGACGGCCGCTTCCGCTCTGACCTGTTCTACCGGCTCAACGCCTATCCGGTCGTGATCCCGCCGCTGCGCGAGCGCCGCGACGATATCCCGCTGCTCGCCGAACATTTCCTGGCCCGCTTCGAACAGCACTATCGCATCAAGACCCTGGGCTTCACTGACCAGGCCCTGGCGGCGATGGGGCGTCACGACTGGCCGGGCAATATCCGCGAACTGCAGAACACCATCGAGCGCGGGGTGATTCTCGCCGGCGACCGCCAGTCGATCGGTGAACAAGCACTGTTCGGCCAACGGCCTGATCCCGTCGGCCAGGTGCTCGGCGACAACGGGCATCTCACCGCCGGCAGCTCAGCGACAGGCGATACTGATGATGCCCTGGAGACGCTGTGTAGCAGCATCCTGGAAGGTGGCATCGCCCTCGAGACACTGGAGGACACACTGCTGGAACGAGCCTATCGCGAGGCCAACGGCAACGTCTCGGCCGCGGCACGGCGACTGGGACTCAGTCGGGCGGCGCTGGACTATCGGCTGAAAAAACGGGGAAAGGCGTAGCGAATCGACGGCCTACATGGCGGGCAACGACAGTAGAGCCGTGGGGGCAGGACAGACCGCACATCTTCCAGTGAGCCGCTGTACGGTCACCGTGCGATGTGCGAGATCAAGACAGAACAGGCCACCTTGCCGATGCGCTTGTGCAGGGGAGGCCCGGACACAGGTACATCTGCGCGATACCCTGGCAGACATCCTTACCCCGGTGTTTCAGGCCCCGGATCTTCTGGTACCCACCGCCCACAAGGCCTTCGACGAGACCGCGTGGGCGAGCAGGCCTTTACCATCGTGACACCCCAAAACGTATAAGGCCGCGCCGGCTTACCGGCCGATGCGCAGCACCGGCTTGACGGTGGTGCCGTTCTTCGAGTCCTCGAAGGCCTGGTTGATCTGCTCCGGCGCATAGAACTTGACCAGCCGATCGAAGGGGAAGCGCCCCGCCTTGTAGTAGGCCACCAGCTGCGGGATGAACACCCGCGGCACGGAGTCGCCCTCGATCACCCCGATCATCGACTTGCCCTCGGCCATCAGGTCGTGGTGCACGTCCAGGGTCACCTCTGGGGTGACGCCGACGATGGCCGAGACGCCCAGCGGCTTGAGCGCCTGCAGTGACTGACGGACCACTACCGGTACCCCGGTAGTCTCCACGGCGAACTGGCTACCGCCACCGGTAATCTCGCGCACCCGCTCGACGGTGTCTTCCTGCTGGCCGTTGATCACGTGGGTGGCACCCAGCTCCCGGGCCAGCTCGAGGCGGCTGTCGTGGACATCCACGGCGATGATCTGCCGACAGCCGGTGATGCTGGCCGCCATGATGGCGGAGAGCCCCACGGCCCCACAGCCGAAGACCACCAGGCTCGACCCGAACTCGGGCTTGAGCCGATTGAGCACGGTGCCGGCCCCGGTCTGGATGCCGCAGCCCAGCGGGCCCAGCAGCGCCAGGTCCACCTCGGGGTCCACCTTCACCGCGTTGCGGGCGCTGACCACGGCGTGGGTGGCAAAGGAGGACTGGCCAAAGAAGGTGGCCAGCGACTCGTCGCCATGGGCCAGACGGTGGTCGCCGTCATCCATGGCGCCGCCGAAGTTGAGCTCGTTGAAGGTATCGCAGACGGTAGGATGGCCGGTCAGGCAGTGGCCACAGCCGCCACAATGGGCGAACGACAGCACCACGTGGTCCCCCACCTCGAGCCCGCTCACTCCCTCGCCGAGGGCCTCCACCACGCCGGCGCCCTCGTGGCCCAGCACGATGGGAAAGGGCGCGATGCCCAGATCCCGGGCCACGGCATCGGTGTGGCACACCCCCGTGGCCACGATGCGCACGCGAATCTCGCCCAGGGCGGGCTCGGCCAGTTCGACCGATTGCCACTCGAAGTCGCTTCCCTGTTCAGCAGTGACTGCCGCTTGAATCTTCATCATTGCATCTCCGTACACCCTTGCGGTGAAAAGCAGTCAGCCCGGCCACACGAGGTGGCCAGGCAGAGACGGTACGCTCAGAAAGGATAACCACGCGGCGTGTGCTGCACGCTGACCCACTGGTCGGTGGTGAACTCCTCGATGGCCCAGTCGCCATTGAAGCGACCCAGGCCGGAGTTCTTCTCGCCACCGAAGGGCACGTGGGCCTCGTCGTTGACCGGCATGTCGTTCACATGGGTCATGCCCGCCTTGATGCCCTGGGCGAATCGCACGCCGCGCTCCAGGTCACCGCTGAACACGGCGCTGGAGAGGCCGTACTCGGTGCCGTTGGCCAGTTCCAGGGCGTGGGCCTCATCGCGGGCCTTCTGGATGCCCACCAGCGGGCCGAAGATCTCCTCGCGGCTGATCTCCATGTCGGGAGTTACATCGCCGAACACATGGGGAGGCACCAGCTGGCCCTCGATCTCGCCATCGAGAAGCACGGTCGCGCCTTCCTGCTTGGCGGTGGCGATCTTGGCCTCCAGGCCCTCGCGCTGCCTGGCGTTGATTACCGGACCCACCACGGTGGCCATGTCGTCGGGGTCACCCACCTTGAGTCCCTTGACCTTCTCCACGAAGCGCTCGACGAAGGCGTCATAGAGAGATTCGGCAACGATGATGCGGTTGACCGCCATGCAGATCTGGCCCTGGTGCAGGAACTTGCCCATGGCCGCGGCATTCACCGCCTGCTCGATATCGGCGTCGTCGAGCACCACGAAGGGGCTGTTGCCGCCCAGCTCCAGGGAGACCTTCTTGATATGCTCCCCGCCGCTGGCGATGCGACCGATGCCGCGCCCCACCTGGGTGGAGCCGGTGAAGGAGATCAGCCGCGGCACGCGATGCTCGACGAAGGCATCGCCGATCTCGCTGCCGGCACCCACCACCACAGTGAGCAGTCCCTCGGGCAGGCCGGCCTCCTCGAAGACCTTCGCCAGCAGCAAGCCGCCGGTGACCGGGGTGTCGCTGGCCGGCTTGATCACCACGGCGTTGCCCAGCGCCAGCGCCGGAGCGACGGAGCGCTGGGAAAGGTGCAGCGGGAAGTTCCAGGGGCTGATCACCCCCACCACGCCCAGCGGCTTGCGATAGACGCGGTTCTCCTTGCCCGGCACGTTGGAGGCCAGGGTCATGCCGTGCACTCTCCCCGGCATGCTGGCGGCCTCCAGGGTGATGCCGCGGGCCGCGCCCCACTCGACATTAGCCTTGAGGCGGGTGCTGCCCGACTCGCGGATCAGCCAGTCGATGATCTCCTCCTTGCGGGCATCGAAGATCTCAACCGCCCGCTGCAGCACGGCGCTGCGCTCGGCCGGCGGGATCGCCGCCCACTCGGCCTGGGCCTTCTCGGCCGCCAGGAAGGCGGCATCCAGGTCGTGGCGATCCGCCAGGCGGATATCGAGCAGCTCGCTGCCATCATAGGGGTTGGTCACGCGGGTGCGGCGCTCGCTCGACCCCTCGCGCCACTCGCCGGCAATCGGCTGGAGGTGGAAATCGCGATATGCAGTACTCATGGTTCACTCTCCTCTGAAAACTCGCGGGCCGGTGTTACTGACGAATCCCCGACTTGCCGGGCGACAGGATGCCGTTGGGATCCAGGGCATTCTTCAGCGTCTTGTGCACCTCGCGCAGCGGTTCGCCGAAGGTGCCGGCGACCTGCTCCATGAACTCGTTGTTGGTGCGGTAGAGGCCATAGCCGCGCTTGGCGAACTCGTCGATCAGCTCGGCGAAGCAGTCGTGGGCGCGCTTCGTCTCTTCCGGGTCCTGGCGGTTGTAGAGCAGGTCGATGACGTGGTGCATGTCGCGCCAGCCGACGATGTACTCGGCGACATAGTCGAAGCCGTACTTGCCGAGGATCTGCTGGGCCAGCTCGGTCTGGTCCTTGGTCTCGCTGCCCTTGGCCTGGGAGACCGGGGCGAACCACATGGAGCCACCGCCCCCACGCCAGTTGTAGAGGCCGAACTCCTGAAGGTTCATGTCACCCTTCATCAGCGCCGAGCGATACTCGAAGCCGCCGCCGCGCTTCTCGGCCTCCTCGCCGTACATGATCTTGGCCTTGCCGCTGGCGCCGAAGGCCTGCTCGATGATGTTCCAGTTGACCTCGATCTGCTCCGGGGTGCCGTAGAGGGCCGCATAGACGTTCCACTCGCCGATACCTTCATCGGCCTTGATGCGCTCGATGGCCTCGCGGGGAATGGACTCCTTGCCGTCGTAGTAGTCCTTGCGCACCACGTGGGTGCCCGCGTCCCAGAGGGTGTGCACGATCACCACGGCATTGGGGATGATCTGGGCGATACGCAGCGGCCGCAGCACATCGACGATCTCCTCGATGTCCTCGGGGTCCTGGTACTGGATGATGAAGGGACGATAGGCCGGCGGCTCCGGCATCAACCACAGCCCCATCTTGGTGACGATGCCGAAGTTGGACTGGGTGAAGAGGCCGTCGATATAGGGACCGTAGCCCCACTTGAAGACCTGCCAGGAGCTGGAGTTCTCGATGCCCCCCATGCCGGTACGAATCACCTCGCCATTGGCCAGCACCACCTCCATGCCGCACTGGAACATGAAGTGCTCGCCATAGGGGGTATAGCCCACGCCACGGTCCAGGGTATTGCCCACCGGTCCGGCAATGGCCGAGGGGGCCGGCGGATCCAACCACAGCTTGAGGTCGTTCTCCTTGATGTAGTCGTAGAGCTGCTGGTAGGTCACCCCGGGCTCGAGCAGCGCCGTGCACACCTCCGGGTCCACATCGAGAATCTGGTTCATGCGGTGCATGTCGAGCATCACCTGGCCGGTCTCGCCGGGGGCGGCGGAACCATAGCCCAGGTTCTTGCCGGTGGAGATGGTCCAGATCGGCACCTTGTACTGGTTGCAGGTGCGCACGATCTCCTGCACATGCTCGGTAGTGGTGGGCAGCAGGGCCGCGGAGGGGATGTAGTCCGCGTCATCGCCGGCCATCATGATCTTGCTGTAGGCCGCCAGCTGATCGCTCTCGGTCAGGACGCTATCGGCCCCGAGGATCTCGCGGAAACGGGCGAGGGCCGCGTCGAATTCTGCCTCGGACACGCCCTTGGGAAGAATGCGCTGTGTAGTGCTCATGGAGTCGTCTCTCGATTGTTGTGTTCGGGGGCTTACAGCCGAACCAGGAAGCTCAGCTCGGTGGCGCTGGTGGCCTCGCTGGCCGGACGCCTGACATCCCGGGTCTGGCGTGCGCTACCCGCTGCCAACGCCAGGCGGGCATATTCCCGCCCCAGCGCGGCCTGCCAGCTGCCCGCCTCTGCCGCCAGCGGTGCCGCCAACGGCCCGCGATGACTCAGCAGCTGGTGGTGTCCCGCCTCGTGGCGGCCCAGCGCCAGCACGCGGCCGCGACCGGCCAGCAGACTGGTCAGCAGCACCAGACCCGCCTCGTCGGTAAAGCCAGCCGCCAGGGTGCCGGCAGGCTGGGCATTCAGCGCCAGCGGATCGAGACGCCCTTCATAGCTGGGGGCCCAGCCCTGCTGGCGCAGCCCCAGCCCCAGCTCGGTGGTGGAGCGATCGGCGCCATAGAGGCGGATCGGGCCGTGCACCGGGGCATCGGCGAACCCGCTGTCGGCGGCCCAGGCGGCCCCCAGGGAGAGCGGCATGGCGGCCCCCAGCAGCAGGCTATTCTTCATGAGTTGTCGACGCGTCAGGTTCATGGCACTACTCCTCGCCGGTCGCGGCGGGTGCGTCATCCAGCTCGCCGCTGACCAGCGCCTGGATCAGCCCGTCGAGCTCGGCATCGCTGATCTTGGCCGTACGAAAGGCCGGCATGGCGGCCCGGCCGTGGCGCACCGTATTGCGGATGTAGTTACCACGCGCTTCCCAGGCTGCCTCGGGAGAGGCGATGGTGATCTCGGGTCCCACGGCCTTGTCCGGGGCATGGCAGTGAGCGCAGACCTGCCGGTAGACCTCGTCGGGCGCGCGGGTTTCCGAGGCGTTGGCCGCCACCGGAGGCAGCAGCAGGGCACCGAACAGGGCCAGCGCCCCGAGGGTACGTGAGGGGAGGTGCCGGGAAGGCACCGTTGTTGTGTTTTGCATGGTCAATGTCACCCGTCTGGTCGTCATGGGCTGTCGTCGAGGGAACCGGCTCGTTAGACTTTAGTATAATCAAAAGCTTAGCACCGGATACCTGCCCCATTTACCTGTCAAGAAACGTGCCGGAACTGAAAAAAGCCAGTTATTCAGGGCACTAGGAGAGCCTTCAAGCATTTCAGTTCGCTATACGAACACGCGTTCGCTAAAATCGGTTAACCATTTCATCACCCCTGCGCAAATCATCATCCTGGGCGTCACCTTCACACTCAGCATGGGTGATATCCTGTCGCCGCGCCTTATCGACGAGCTTTCCATGCCTTCAAGCACCCCCCAGTACCCCAGCGCCCGTGACCTGATGGATGCCCTGCGCTTCCTCCCGGAAGAAGGGCAGATCTGGCTCGGCGAGCAACGCATGATTCTGATGTCGCTGCAGGCATCGGCCTTCTTTCGCAACGAGCTCGTCACCACCCTGGGGGTGGAGCGCGCCCGTGGCGTCTTCATCCGCCTGGGCTACTACTCCGGCCTGCAGGATGCCGAGCTTGGCGAGTCCCTGCGCGGCGAGCGGCTCGGGCTGCGCGACAGCTTCCTGGCCGGCCCGCAGTTGCACGCCCTGCAGGGGCACGTCAAGGCGGTGCCCGGCCAGTTGGATATCGACCTGGAGAATGACCGCTTCTACAGCGAGTTCATCTGGAAAGGTTCCTTCGAGGTGGAGGTCTGGCGTGGCCGGGACACGCCGAGCACCCCGGTATGCTGGACGCTGCTGGGCTACGCCTCCGGCTATGCCACCCAGTTGCTGGGACGCGAGGTGCAGTATCGGGAAGTGGAGTGCCTGGGCTGTGGTGATGCCCACTGCCGCATCATCGGCAAGTTTGCCGAGGAGTGGCCCGACCACCAGGCCTTCTCCGCCGTGCTGCGTGAGGCCCCGTTGATCGACGAGCTCTATGAACTGCAGGCGCGAGTGGCGACCCTGGAAGGAGACCTCACCCGCCGCCAGCACGAGGATGACTGGGGCCCCATCGGCGCTGCACCCGCCTTCCGTGAGATGCTGGCCATGCTCGACAGCGCCGCCGCGGCGGATGTGCCCGTGCTGCTGCTCGGCGAGACAGGTACCGGCAAGGAGATCCTCGCTCGGCGCCTCCACGAGCAGAGCCAGCGCGCCACGGGTCCCTTCATCGCCGTCAACTGTGCGGCCATCCCGCCGGAGCTGATCGAGTCGGAGCTGTTCGGCGTCGAGAAGGGCGCCTATACGGGAGCGGTGCAGTCACGCCTCGGGCGCTTCGAACGCGCCCACGGCGGCACCCTGTTTCTCGATGAACTGGCCGAACTCTCCCCGCGTGCCCAGGCCGCCCTGCTGCGCGCCCTGCAGGAACACCAGATCGAACGCGTCGGCGGCCAGGGGGTGAAGGAGGTGGATGTGCGGGTGGTCGCGGCCACCCACACCGACCTGCTCCAGCGAGTCGAGGAGGGTCACTTTCGCCGCGACCTGTTCTTCCGCCTCAACGCCTTCACGCTCACGGTTCCCCCTCTGCGTGAGCGTCACGAGGATATTCCCGCCCTCGCCGAACACTTCCTCGCCCGCTGCGAACACCACTACCAGCGCCGCACCCTGGGCTTCTCCGACCAGGCACGCTCGGCCATCACCCAGTACGCCTGGCCCGGCAACGTGCGCGAGTTGAAGAACAGCATCGAGCGCGGGGTGATTCTCACCGACGACCAGAAGCACATCACCGAACGTGCACTGTTCGGCGACTACCGGGTACCCACACTGCAGCGGGACAGGGGGCAGGGACTGGACGAGCGGGGTCGACTCTCGGCATCAGCAGACGCCTCGAGCTCGGAAGTCACGCCCCGCCAGCAGATCCAGGCGCTGTTCCATGCCGGGCTGACCCTTGAGGATATCGAGAAGGAGATGCTGATGGCGGCCCAGGAAGAGAGCGAGGGCAACATTGCCGGCGCTGCCCGCCGGCTGGGCATGACCCGCCCCGCCTACGCCTACCGCCTGAAGAAGTACGATCTGCGCTGAGGCCGAAGCGGGCGTCGTTACCACGCCATCACTCGCAGAAGGTATTCCCCCGGGCCACCCCGGGGGACGCCATCAGCGCAGGGGGAGGCCCAGGATCTCGCGGGCCTGCCGCCAGGTCGCCACGGGGCGCTCGTACTTCTCGCACAGCGCCGCGGCGCGCTCCACCAGGGCCGCGTTGGAGGGTGCCAGGGTGTCACGATCGAGGCGCACGTTGTCCTCGAGACCGGTGCGGGTATGGCCGCCGGCGGCGATGGACCACTCGTTGAGCTTGAGCTGGTTGGAACCGACACCGGCACCGCACCACTGGGCATCCGGTGCCAGACGCTTGAGAGTCTCGATGTAGAAATCGAAGGTCGGCTTGTCGGCCGGCATGGCGTTCTTAACCCCCATCACGAACTGCACGTAGAGCGGGGCCTTGAGCTTGCCCTGCTTCGACAGGTTGACCGCCTGGTGGATATGCGACAGGTCGAAGGCCTCGATCTCGGGCTTGATGTCGTACTTGAGCATCTCCTCGGCCAGCCAGTCGACCAGCTGGGGCGAGTTCTCGTAGACGCGGTTCGGGAAGTTGTTGGAGCCCACCGAGAGGCTGGCCATGTCGGGCTTGAGCGGCAACATACCGCCGCGCTCCTCGCCGGCCCCGGAGCGGCCGCCGGTGGAGAGCTGCACGATCATGCCGGGGCAGTGCTTGTTCAGCCCTTCCAGCAGGCGGCCGAACTTTTCCGGGTCGGAGCTTGGCGTCTGGTCGTCGTTGCGCACATGGCAGTGGGCAATGGTGGCACCCGCCTCGAAGGCTGCCTGGGTGCTCTCGATCTGCTCCTCGACGGTGATCGGCACGGCAGGGTTGTTTTCCTTGCGCGGCAGGCTGCCGGTGATGGCGACACAGATGATGCAGGGGTTGGACATGGTGACCTCTCTTGGTACCGCTAGGGTACAGTGGCTCATTATGATCAGGGGGCGTCTCCCCCGTGGCGTGTGCTCGGCGTCATCGACGCCGAGCGCCGCCCCCGGGGGGCGGCGCGGATGATCGGAACCCTGGAGGCCAGGGCGCTCGATCAGAAGTCGAAGAAGACCGTTTCACCCTCGCCCTGCAGGCGAATATCGAGGCGATAACGCACCTTGCCGTCGACCTCCTCGCGCCGGGCGATCAACGTCTGGCGGCGAGTCGGCGACTCGATGCGGGAGAGCACCGGGCAGTTGGCGTTGGCCTCGACCTCATCATCGAAGTAGAGACGGGTCTGCAGGTGGATATTGATGCCGCGGGCGAAGATCGACAGATTGATATGCGGCGCCTGGGCCTGACCACTGGCGTGGACCACCGGGCCCGGCTTGACGGTCTTGAGGGTCCACTCGCTGCCGTGGTCGAAGGTGGTGGCGGTGCGCCCGAAGCTGTTGAAGGGCTTCTTCAGGTCAAACTCGCGCTGGTACTCGCCGTTGGCGTCGGCCTGCCAGGCCTCGATGAAGGCATCGCGGACCAGGTCGCCGTTGCCGTCGATCACGGTGCCGACCACCTCGATATGCTCACCCTCGGCCTCGGGGCGAGCCATCTCGTTCCAGATCTCCTCGTCGCGGGTCGGGTTGCCGGCGGCGGCCAGGGCCAGGCCGATATGCACGTAGGGGCCGGCGGTCTGGGAGGCGGTCTCACGCAGCATCAGTTCGCTGGTGGGTCGGGAATTCGGCTGGTTCATCTCGTCACCCCTGTTACTGATTTTCGAAGTAGGTCTGCAGTTCACCGCGCACCACCAGGTCGAAGCGATAGGCCAGGCAGTCCATGGGCTTGCTGCGGGCCATGTCGAGGCGACCGATCATGGTCTCCACGGCCTCGGGATCCTTGAGGGTGTGGACGATGGGACACAGCGGGATCAGCGGGTCCCCCTCGAAATACATCTGGGTGATCAGGCGAGTGGAGATCGACGGCCCCATCACCGACACGTGGATGTGGGAGGGGCGCCAGCTATTGGGATCGTTGGGCCAGGGGTAGGGGCCCGGCTTGATGGTACGGAAACGGTACCAGCCCTGATCGTCGGTCAGGCAGCGGCCGACGCCACCGAAGTTGGGGTCCAGGGGGGCCAGGTAGTTGTCGTTCTTGTGGCGATAGCGGCCGCCGGCGTTGGCCTGCCACATCTCCACCAGGGTATGGGGCACCGGCTTGCCGAACTGGTCGACCACGCGGCCGAACATGATGATGCGCTCGCCCTGGGGAAGGCCCTGGCTCTGATCCTGGCGAAAGTTGAGCAACAGGTCGTTGTCATGGGGCCCCATGCGCAGATGCCGGAAGTCGGGACCGGAAAGCTCCGAGACCGTGGGCTTCTGCATGCTGACCAGCGCTTGCTGCGGGGAGCGCGCCACGGAGGTCTTGTAACCGGGGGCATAGGCCGGCGGATGCCAGTTGCGGTCGCGCTCGACGAATCGCTTGTTGTCGTGTTGCATATCGATCCTTTCTCCTGGGAGATTTCATTGACCCGGATCAGTCTGGCGGCATTCATGTCGCCTGCCAATTGACGCCTCGCCCCCTGCTCATAACCCAGGGGTTATGCCTTATCCGCGGCCATCCCCCGCAGTGTCTCGCAGAAGGACTCTAGGGCCAGGGAAGGCGCCAGGCTGGCGTTGGTGCACATCCCCACCGATCCGCCCTGCTGCTCCAGGGAGAGCGCCAGTTCGGCCAGGCTGTCCATGCGCACCGCCTCGCGCGCGGCCTCCTCGGGCGCCACCCAGACGGCATCACTCACCTGAACGTAGTGCCGGCTGAGCGGTAGCGACAGCGTCTCTAGCTGGCGAGCCGGCGGCTCCAGGCCATGGCGCACGAAGAAACTGTCTACCTGCTGGCGCAGCGTGGTCTGCGGGGGCGGCAGCACCCAGGGGAAGCGCATCAGCTGCAGTGGCGCCAGTTGCGTCTCCCCGGCGAGCGGGTGACCGCCTCGCACGACCAGTATCAATCGCTCATAGAAGAGATGCTCGAAGGAGAGGTCGATGATCTCCCGCGCCTCGGTCATGCGCCCCACCACCAGGTCCAGCTCGCCGCGCCGCAGCCGCGAGAGCAGGAAGGCACTGGGACCGGTGACCACGTTGACGCCACACTCCCCCTCCATGCCCTCCTGCCAGCGCAGGATCGCCTCCGGCAGCAACCGGCTCTCCACCGTGGAGAGGGCCCCGACGCGCAGCCAGCAACCATCGGTTCGCCCCTCGCCGACGGCGCCGATGCCCTCTTCCAGGGCACGCAGCGCCGGACCGGCGTGACGCAGCAGGGTCAGGCCCGCCTGGGTCAGGGAGACCCCCCGGGGCGTGCGTTCGAAGAGGCTGGCACCGATAGTCTCCTCGAGCTCCCGGATGGTCTTGGAGATGCCCGGCTGAGTGATCGACATCCGCTCGGCGGCCCGGGCGAAGCTGCGCTGGCGGGCTACCTCCAGGAAGGCCTGGAGATGGCGGAGCTTGATTCGCGCATTGAGCATTCAGGCCTCCTGCCGAGGGGCATCGATCATGCCGGCGGCTGAACGGGGCTACTCGCCCCAGCCCAGCTCCTTGGCCACGGCGAAGGCATGGTTGGCTGCCGGCACACCGCCGTAGATGGCCACATGCATCAGCACCTGGCGCAGTTCGGCCTCGCTTAGGCCGATACGCTTGGCCGTCTTGAGGTGCAGGGTCAGCTCCTCGCGCCCCAGGGCGGCCAGGATGCCGGTGGTGATCATGCTGCGCTCGCGGCGGGTCAGATCCGCGTTGCTCCACAGCTCCCCCCAGGCCAGGCGGGTGATCATCTGCTGGAAGGGAGCGTCCAAGCTGGTGGCGTTCTCGGTGGAGCGCGTCACGTGCTCCTCACCCAGCACCTGCTTGCGGGTCGCAAGGCCGGTGGCGTAATCCACGCCGTTGGCGCCCACATCGCCCAGGTCCACGGCCATCACCGCCAGCAGCTTCGCGGCGAACAGGCCCGGCACCTCCACGGAGGGTACATGGCCCACACCCTCGAGGATCTCCAGGGGGGCTCCGTCGAGCTCGGCTGAAAGGGCCTCCAGTGTCGCCGGCGGCGTCGCCAGGTCCTCGCTGCCGCCCAGCAGCTGCACCTTGACGCCCTTGCCGGCGAGCTTGCCGTCGAAGGTGTCGCGGCCCAGCATCTCGCACAGCTTGGCGTAGGCCTCATCGTCGCCACGGCCCATCTGGGTGCACCAGCCCGCCTTGAGGGCCGGCTCGGCCTCGAAACAGGCGGGGGCGAACCAGCGCGGTACGATCTCCTCGGACATCGCCGCCAGGCCCTCCTGGCGCACGCGTCCGGCGCGGGTGTTCCACAGCTCGGCGTTGCCGATCACCGCCCCGGTATTGGTCAGGGTGGCGGTAAGCAGGCGCTCGCCGTGCTCGGCGATCAGCGCCTGGCCGACCACACCGCCGATGGAGGTACCCGCAAAGTGAAAGCGCTCGGCACCGGCATGGTCGACCAGCGCCAGGGCCTCGGCGGCCAGGTCAGCCGGCGTGATGTGACCGTCGCCCCAGGCCTGGCTGGCGCCATGGCCGGGAAGGTCCCAGGTCAGCACCCGGTAACGCGGCAGCAGCGACGGCAGCACGTCGTCCCACACCGCCTGGCTCATGCCCAGGGGGTGCGCCAGCACCACCAGGGGGTTGGCCTCAGCGCCGAGCAGGCGATAGGCGACGCTGCGTCCGTTGATAGTCAGAAATGCCATGGGAAATCTCCTGTTATACCCGCTCGATCAGCGTAGCAATGCCCTGCCCCACGCCCACGCACATGGTGCACAGGGCATAGCGCTTGCCGCTCTTCTGCAGTTCATGGGCGGCGGTCAGCAGCAGGCGCGCGCCGGACATGCCCAGCGGGTGGCCCAGCGCGATGGCGCCGCCGTTGGGGTTGACCCGCGGGTCGTCATCCTCGAGGCCCAGGTCGCGCATGCAGGCCAGGGCCTGGGCGGCGAAGGCCTCGTTGAGCTCGATCACGTCGATCTCGTCAAGCGACACGCCGGTCCGCTCGAGCAGGCGGTTGACCGCGGGCACCGGGCCATAGCCCATGATGCGAGGCTCGACCCCGGCGGTGGCCATGCCGAGGATCTTCGCCATGGGCGTCAGACCGTGCGCCTCGACGGCCGATTGGCTTGCCACCAGCATCGCCGCGGCGCCGTCGTTGACCCCGGAGGCGTTGCCGGCGGTGACACTGCCGCCCTCGCGGAAGGGAGTGGGCAGGCCGGCGAGCTTCTCGAGGGTGGTCTCACGCAGGTGCTCGTCCTGGTCGAAGATCAGCGGCTCCTGCTTGCGACGCGGGATCTCGATGGCGGTGATCTCCAGCGCAAAGCGGCCGGTTTTTTGTGCGGCGGCGGCCTTCTGCTGGGAGCACAGGGCGAAGGCGTCCTGGTCCTCGCGGGAAATATGGAACTGCTCGGCCACGTTCTCGGCGGTCTCCGGCATGGAGTCGACGCCGTAGGCCTTCTTCATCTGCGGGTTGATGAAGCGCCAGCCGATGGTGGTGTCCTCGATCTTCTGGCCCCGGGAGAAGGCGCTGTCGGCCTTGCCCAGCACGTAGGGCGCGCGGGACATGGACTCCACGCCGCCGGCCAGGGCCAGGTCCATCTCGCCGGCCTTGATGGCACGGAAGGCGGTGCCCACCGCGTCCATGCCGGAGCCACACAGGCGGTTCATGGTGGTGCCGGGTATTGATACCGGCAGGCCCGCCAGCAGCGCCGACATGCGTGCCACGTTGCGATTGTCCTCACCGGCCTGGTTGGCACAGCCCATGAAGACTTCCTCGATGGCGGCCGGATCCAGCGCCGGGGCTTCGGCCAGCACCGCCTTGAAGATAGTGGCGGCCATATCATCGGGGCGCACGCTGGCAAGCGTGCCGCCGAAGCGGCCCACGGCGGTGCGCCGCGGATGGCAGAGGTAAACGTCGGTCATGACCTGGTCTCCTGATATTCGCTGCGGGGCGCGGTGTCACGCACCGGCATGGGCTCGTTCGGTACGCGCTTTCAGCTCGCGCAGGATCTCGAGTTCCTTGGCACTGGGCTCCGGCGTGCTCTCGAGGGACTCGGCGAAACGGATCTCCCAGCCGGTGGCCTCGATCACCTCCTCGCGACTCACGCCCGGATGCAGCGAGACCACCACCAGCTCCTTGGTCTCGGGGTCCGGCTTCATCACGCAGAGGTCGGTGATCACCCGGGTCGGCCCCTTGCCGATATTGGGCACACCGTCGCGCCCCTTTCCATCGCGGCCGAAGCCCAGGGTAGTGACGAAGTCGACCTTGTCCACGAAGGCGCGCTTGGAGTGCTTCAGGGTGATGAACACCTCACCGGCATTCGTCGCGATTTCAGGAGCACCACCGCCACCCGGCAGGCGCACCTTGGGCTCGCGGTAGTCGCCGATCAGGGTGGTGTTGAGGTTACAGTAGCGATCGATCTGAGCGGTGCCCAGGAAGCCTACATCGATCTTGCCGCCCTGCAGCCAGTAGCGGAACATCTCCGGCACCGCCACGGTGGTCAGCGCCGTCTCGGCCAGCTCGCCGTCGCCAATGGAGAGCGGCAGCACATCGGGCTTGGTCTGCAGGGTGCCGGATTCATAGATCAGCACCACATCGGGGGCATGGGTCAGGCGTGCCAGGTTGGCGGCCTCGGAGGGCAGGCCGATGCCGACGAAGCAGGTGGTGCCGTTCTCCAGGGCGCGGGCCGCGGTGACGGTCATCATCTCGGCGGAGGTATAGTCGAGGCTCATCAGGCGTTCCCCCCTGCGTTCATGACATTCTCTTCGATCCAGGCGGTGAAGGTATCGCGATCCCGTGCGATGGCGTCCCACTCCTTGTAGAAGGCGTTGTTGCGCGGGTAGTAGCCGTGGGCATAGGAGGGCAGCGCGCCCTTCTCGGCCACGGCGATGGCGTCGATGGCCCAGCCCGGGATGATGCAGGCGTTGGGGTGATAACCCGGCTCGCTGCGCAGGTCGTCGACGATCTCCTCGACGGTGACGATGCTCTTGGCAGCAGCCAGCACGGCCTCCTTCTGCACCCCGACGATGCCTTCCACCAGCACGTTGCCGGCGCGGTCGGCCTTCTGGGCGTGGACGATGGAGACGTCCGGGCGCACCGAGGGCACCGCGGCCAGGCGCTCACCGGTGAAGGGGCACTCGATGAACTTGATCTGGTCGTTGACGCTGGGCAGCTCGCTGCCCACGTAGCCTCGAAGCACGGCCAGGGGCAGGCCCGCCGCGCCGGCCTCGAAGGCGCAGGCCATGGCGGCATGGCTGTGTTCGAGGATCTCGACCTTGTGGGGCCAGCCCTTTTCCACCGCGTCGCGCAGGCGATGCAGGGAGCCTACACCGGGATTGCCGCCCCAGGAGAAGATTACCTTCTTCGCGCAGCCCGCACCGATCAGCTGATCGTAGATCAGGTCGGGAGTCATGCGGATCAGGGTCAAGTCACGCTTCTTCTGACGGATCACCTCGTGTCCCGCGGCGAAGGGGATCAGGTGGGTAAAGCCCTCCATGGCCACGGTGGCGCCGTCCTCGACGTAGCGCGCCACCGCATCATGCAGGCTCAGGAACTCGGCCATGGGTTTTCCTCCTGGCGATTGATCTTGCCAATGTTCGAATAGCGAACTTTGATTTGTGATACGAACAAATTACTCCCACCACTCCGCATCGTCAATCCGGGGCCCAGATAGCACGCAGGGGAGGCAATGCCTCCCCTGCGTGTTCACGGGTCAGTTTTTATTTTATCTCAGGGTGTTAACCAGCGTTCAGCCAAGCCTTGGCACGCTGGACCTGACGCTGGCTACTACCAAGGTATAAGGCTGGGTCCGTCGCCTGCGCCACCGCCTCGGCATCGAGCCGCCCCTGGACCTCAGGATGCTCATTGAGCGCCTCGGCGTAGGGAGTTCCCTGCCGGCGCGCCGTCTCGGCGGCTTCGGAGCTGATCCGCTTCGCGGCATCGGTGCCGAGGGTCGGCGCCAGCAACTTGGCCACCGGCTCGGCCATGATCCCGCCGCCGGTAGCGGCCAGGTTGCGCCGCATCGCCTCGGGGTGCACCTCCAGCCCCTCGAGTAGCGCGGCGGCCTGCTCCAGGGCCCCCTCCAGCAGCAGGGCACTGTCGACCAGCGGACCCCACTCGGCATGCCACTCACCGAGCCCGCGTTCCAGCGGCTGGGCGGCAGCGTTGAGCAGCACCGAGGCGTGGCCGTGTACCTGGCGGGCGGCGCCGCGAATCAGTGCGCAACGTACCGGATTGCGCTTGTGGGGCATGGAGGAGGATTCACCCATGCCGGGGGCCGATGGCTCGGCCACCTCCCCGACTTCGGTCTGGGTCAGCAGGGACACGTCCAGGGCCAACTTCTCGACGGCGCCGGCGGCGGCATCCAGGGCCGTGCCCAGGGCATGGACCGGCTGGCGGTCGGTATGCCAGGGCAACACCGGCGTGCTCAGGCCCAGGCGCTCGGCCAGGGCATCCATGAAGTCGAGCCCCGCGTCATCCCAGCCCGAGTGCACCCCCACGGCACCGCCGAACTGCACAGGCAACTCGACGCCGGCCAGGCGCCGCCGCGCCTGCTCCAGGCCGATGGCCCAGTGGGCCACCTTGACACCGAAGGTGATGGGCAGAGCCTGCTGCATCAGCGTGCGCCCCACCATCGCCGTGCCGGCATGGGCCTCCATCAGCGTGATGGCGGCGATGCGGCAACGCACCAGCAGGAGATCCAGTGCCGCCAGGCGCGGCTTCAACAGCAGCATCAGCGCCGAGTCCACCACGTCCTGGCTGGTGGCACCCTGGTGGAAGTAGCGCTTGAGCTCATCGGGCAGTGCCGCCCGTCCCTGCTTGACGAAAGGGATCGCCGCGTTGCCGCCGCTGGCGATGCCCGCGGCGATGGCCTCCACATCGAAGGCGTGCTGGGCGAGGATATCGCGCATCTGACGACTGGCCCCGGCGGGCACGGCACCGCACGCCTCCTGAACCTCCGCCAGGCCCAGCTCGAAGGTCAGCATGGCCTGGACCATGCTCTCTGAATCGGTCTCGGCGAGTGCCGACTGGCTCATGAAGGGGTGCTGCAGCAAGGAGGCAGGCATGGTGATCTCCCGGTTTCAGGGGGCTGAGAGCTGGGCCAACCGACGAAAGCCCAATAGCGCGCAAGTGTTCGCGATTCGAACATTATGCTAGATTAGAGTTCACACCATAAACAACTAACAGCACCCCCCATTGATGGAACGCCGATGATAGCCGAGGAAGAGGTTCTCAGCCCCAATGACCGTGACTTCGTGACCGCCCTGGCCAGCGGGTTGGAGGTGATCCTGGCCTTCGACGAAGCGCATCCACGGATGACGCTCAGCGAGGTCGCCGCACGCACCAATATGAACCGGGCCCGCGCCCGACGCTTCCTGCTGACCCTCCATGCCCTGGGCTATGTGCGCAAGCAGCAGCGTGTCTTCGAGCTGGCCCCCAAGGTGCTGCAACTCGGCTATGCCTTCCTGTCAAGCAACAACTATCGCAGCGTGATCCAGCAGATACTGGAAGATATCACCCGACAGTGCGGCGAATCCTCCTCGCTGGGCGTGCTCGACGGCGAGGAGGTGACCTACGTTGCCCGTTCCTCCTCACGCCACCGGCTGATGGCCATCACCCTGTCGGTGGGTACCCGCCTGCCCGCGGCACATACCTCCTTAGGTCGGGTACTGCTGGCCCAGCTGCCGGATGAAAAGCTGGACGCCTGGCTGGAGCATGCGGTGCTGCAGAAACATACCGACAAGACCATCATCGACAAGGACGAGCTGAAGGCCTGCATCCTCGAGGTTCGCCGCCAGGGCTACGCCATCGCCGACCAGGAGCTCGACTCCGGCCTGCGTTCCATCGCGGTACCCGCCTTCGATGCCAACGGTCACCTGCTGGGTGCCATCAATATCAGCACCAATGCCGCCCGGATCGATCACGATACCCTGATGCAGGAGTACCTGCCGCTGCTGCAGCAGAAGGCACGCGACATTCGCACCACCATCAGCTGATATGCCAAGGAAAGCCTCGTGCTGGAGATACTGACGATCACGCTGCCGATCTTCCTGCTGATCGGTGCCGGCTTCCTGGCGGCGTTTTCCGGGTTGGTGAGTCGCGACAACATGCAGGGCATCGCGACCTTCGTGATGTATTTCGCCCTGCCCTCGCTGCTGATCCGCGCCCTGACCGCCACCCCGCTCGAGGAAGCCCTGAATGTCGGCTACCTGCTGGCCTATGGGCTGGGCTCGGTGCTGGTATTCGCCGTGGGGCTGACCCTGTCGCGCTGGCGCGGTCATTCACTGGATGCCGCGGCCATCCATGCCCTGGGCATGTCCGCGGCCAACAGCGGCTTTATCGGCTATCCGGTGGCGGTGATGGTCATCGGCGCACCGGCGGCGATCTTCATGGCGTTGAACATGGTGGTGGAGACCATGCTGATCATCCCCGTGGCGCTCACCCTGGCCGAGGCCAGTCGCCACAATGGCGGTGGGTTTTCCCGGGTCGTCCAGAAGACACTCACCAGGCTCTCGCGCAACCCGGTGCTGATCGGCCTGCTGATCGGCGTGACCCTGGCCCTGACCGGCTGGCAACTGCCTGGCCCAGTGAGCCAGTCCGTCGACATGCTTGCCGAGGCCGCCGGGCCGGCCGCACTGTTCACCATCGGCGGCATGCTGCATGGCCTCAAGGTACGCGGCATGGCGGCCGACATGGGACAGGTCGTGATCGGCAAGCTGCTGCTTCACCCCCTGGCGGTACTGGTCTTCTTCCTGCTGCTGCCCGACGCGGATCCACTCATGATCGCCGCCGGCCTGCTGTTCGCCTGTGCGCCGATGATCAGCGTCTACCCGCTGTTCGGCAAGCAGTTCGGGCAGGGCGACACCAGCGCCGCGGCACTGATGGTCGGCACCCTGGCCTCCTTCCTCACCATCAGCCTGATGATCTGGCTGCTGACCCTGTTCGGCCTGCTGCCGCTCTAGGCGGCCGCCTGCATCAACGCCTCCAGGGCGGCACGATAGCCCTGGCTGCCGAGGCCGGCGATCACCCCGTCGGCACGCAGCGAGACGTAGGAGTGGTGACGGAAGCTTTCGCGCTTGTGCACGTTGGAGAGGTGCACCTCGATGACCCGGCCCTCGAAGGCGTTGAGGGCATCGAGGATCGCCACCGAGGTGTGGGTGTAGGCCGCCGGATTGATGATGATCGCTGCGGTGCCATCGAGGCGCGCCGCCTGGATCCAGTCGATCAGTTGCCCTTCGTGGTTGCTCTGCCGGCAGGTGATCTCCCAGCCCCCCAGCGCTGCCTGCTCGTAAAGCGCGTTGTTGATGTCCTCCAGGGTCTCGTGGCCGTAGATCTCCGGCTGGCGGGTACCCAGCAGGTTGAGGTTGGGGCCGTGGAGTACCAGTACCTTGTTCATGCGATGCAAGATTCCTTTTTGATCAATCCTTGGGATTTACGTCCTGTTCCGCCGGTTCCAGCAGCCGCTGCCAGGCCTCGATGACCACCCGGCGGTGCTCCTGAAAGGCCTCGTTGCGGCCGAGGGCCGGCTCGCGGGTGAGCGAGGCGCGGTGGGCGGCGCTGCGCAGGGCCAGGTAGGCCTCGCGCAGGTGCTGGCACTCCCGGGCCGGCAGCCGCTCGGTAGTTTCCAGGGTCTCGAGGATGCGCATGTTGTCGCTGTAGGCCAGCAGCTCCGGGGTCTCGTGGCCCATGGCCAGCACGGCGTACTGGCAGAGGAACTCGAGGTCCACCATGCCGCCGGGGTCGTGCTTGAGGTCGAACTCCCCCTCCCCGCTCTTGCCAGCCAGGTGGTCGCGCATCTTGTGGCGCATCTTCACCACCTCCTCGCGCAGAGCCTCGACATCGCGCTCACGGCCGAGGATCTCGCGACGCACATCAGCGAAGCCCTGGGCCAGCCGCGGATGCCCCGCCACCACCCGGGCCCGCACCAGCGCCTGGTGCTCCCAGGTCCAGGCCTCGCGGCGCTGGTAGTCGGCGTAGGCATTGAGCGAGGTGACCAGCAGCCCGGAGTTGCCCGAGGGACGCAGCCGCATGTCCACGTCATAGAGGGTGCCGGCCGGCGTCACCGCGGTGAGCAGGTGGATGATGCGCTGCCCCAGGCGGGTATAGAAGACACCGTTGTCCAGCACTCGCCGGCCATCGGTCTCGCCCTGGGTGGCGCCATCGTGGATGAACACCAGGTCCAGGTCGGAGCCGTAGCCCAGCTCGATGCCCCCCAGCTTGCCGTAGCCGACGATCAGGAAGGCGGGGTCACGGTCGGCGCGTCCGCCGTCGGCCAGTTCGGGGAAGCCGTGCTTGCGGGTCAGGTGCTTCCAGGCCATGGCCAGCACCGCCTCGAGGATCACCTCGGCGATATAGGTGAGATAGTCGCTCACCTTCATCAGGTGTCGGGTGCCGGCGATATCCGAGGCGGCCACGTGCAGCGTCTGGGCGTGCTTGAAGACCCGCAGGGCCTCGAGCTGGGCCTCCTCGTCCTCCTCGGGGATCCGCGCCAGGGCCTGGCGCAGCTCATCGGCGAGTCGCGACTTGTCGGCGGGGGTGTAGAGGGTCTCGGGGGTCAGCAGCTCATCGAGCAGGATCGGGTAGCGCGCGATGTGTTCGGCGATCCATGGGCTCGCCGCACAGAGCGTCATCAGGTGGCCAAGGGCGTCGGGATTCTCGCGCAGCAAGGCCAGGTAGGCGGTACGTCGCAGTACCGACTCGATCAGCGGCAGCACTCGCTCCAGGGCGGTATCCGGGGTGTCGCTCGCCGCGACGGCATCCAGCAGCAGCGGCAGCAGGGCCTCCAGCCGCTCGAAGCCGATGCGCTGCATGCCCTGTACCTGCCGGGAGTGATAGAGCGTAGCCAGCCGACGCGCCGCGGCGGCGGGATCGGCGAAGCCGGCCTCCTCCAGCAGCGCCGTCCCCTCCTCCTCGTCGAGTTCGCCGCGCCACAGCGCCCGCCACTGCTCCAGGGGAATACCCCCGGCGGTCGCCTCGGTGACCTCCTCCACCTCCTCCTCGGGCTCGGCGATCACCGCGTCGAAGTGGCGGCGTACGCGGGTGCGGGCCTCGTCGAGGCAGGCCATCAATGCCGGCCAGTCCTCCATGTCCAGTGCCAGGGCGACCCGTTCACGGTCGAGCTCGTCAGCGGGCAGGCTCTGGGTCTGGCGATCCTCCAGGGCCTGCAGGGCGTGCTCCAGGTCGCGCAGGAAGACGTAGTCGGGGAGCAGCTCATCGACCACTTCGGCGGGCAGCAGGCCGAGTTCGGGCAGGCGCTCCAGGGCGCTCTTCAGGGAGGTCACCTGCAGCTCGGTATCGCGTCCCCCGCGGATCAGCTGGAAGGCCTGGACCACGAACTCCACCTCGCGGATACCGCCGGGACCGAGCTTGATATTGCCCTCCATGCCCTTGCGGCGCACCTCGCGGTTGATCATGCCCTTTAGCTCGCGCAGCGACTCGATGGCACCGAAGTCGAGGTACTTGCGATAGACGAAGGGGCGCAGCCCGGCGAGCAGCTCGGCGCCGGCATCCAGGTCGCCGGCCACCGGGCGCGCCTTGAGCATGGCGTAGCGCTCCCACTCGCGCCCCTGATCCTGATAGTAGCCCGAGAGCGAGTTGAAGCTGCCGACCAGCGGGCCGCCGTCGCCAAGCGGGCGCAGGCGCATGTCGACGCGGAACGCGAAGCCGTCGGCGGTGACCGCATCCAGGGCACCGATCAACCGCTGCCCCAGCTTGGTGAAGTACTCCTGGTGCTCGAGGGACTTGCGGCCACCCTCGGTATCGCCGTTCTCGGGGAAGGCGAAGATCAGGTCGATATCCGAGGAGAGGTTGAGCTCGCCGGCGCCGAGCTTGCCCATACCCAGCACCACCAGGCGCTGCTCGCTGCCATCGCGACGCGGCGCGGGGCGCCCCCAGCGAGGCTCGAGGAAGCGTTCCAGCCAGGCCAGTGCCGCCTCCAGGCAGGTCTCGGCCAGCCGCGATACCGCCGCCGAGGTGGCCCACATGTCGATGCCTTCCGGGCGAGTCAGATCACGCCACACGATGCCGACCATGCGCGCCCGTCGGAAGCGACGGATGGCGGCGTGCATGGCCGCCTCGTCCTCGGCCTCCTCGAGGCGTTCATCGAGCCAGCCGCGCATGACCTCGGCATCCGGCACGGCATCCAGCTCACCATTGGCGTCCAGGTGCAGCAGCCAGTCGGGATAGCGCACCAACGTCTCGGTCACGAAGTCCGATATCGCCAGGACCCGGGCCAGCTGCTCACGACGCGGCTCGGCGAGGCCCAGCCAGTCTTCCAGAGGAGAGTCACGGTCGGTCATCTCCGCCAGGCTCTCGGCCTGGCCCAGCGCCTCGGCCAGCCTCACCCGGGTTCGCTCCAGCGGCGCCTTGAGGGGCTCTGGAATATCGATCAGCGGCAGAAAGTCATCGGGCAGGGGCATGGGCGTCTCGCATCCGAATTGGCGAATACCCCCAGCATAGCGAAGCGGGGCCCCTGCTGGCATCCGCCATGACGGCGTATCAGCCGAAGAATTTCTGTCCCAGCAGCAACAGCCAGGTCAGGCCGGCAAGCAACAACGACAACATGACGGCGGCGGAGCCGAGGTCCTTGGCGCGCCCGGAGAGCTCGTGACGTTCGGGACCGATACGGTCCACGACACTCTCGATGGCGCTGTTGAGCAGCTCCACGATCAGCACGATCGCGCAGCTGCCGAGCAGCAGGATCCACTCCACCGGCCCATCGCCGACCCACCAGACCAGCGGCAGCAGCAGCAGGCAGAGGGTCAGCTCCTGTCGAAACGCCGACTCGTGGCGCCAGGCGGCCTTCAGCCCCTTCAGCGAGTAACGGGTGGAGTGCACGAGGTGACGCCAGCCGGTATGTCCGGGTTTCATCGTCGATTCCTTGGAGTGTTGGCCAGGCCGCTCAATGGTTGTCGATCATCTGCTCGAGGTCCAGCGCCAGGGGGTCCAGCACCTCCGGCCAGCTCAGGTAGGGGGTGCTGCCCGTGCCGTTGACCAGCACGCTGAAGGCTCCCCAACGACCGCTGGCGGTGCGGAAGTAGCCGCTCACGGCGCGCACCGTCACCGGCTGGTTGAGGGTGCCAGTCTTGAGCATCACATGGCGCTGGAAGGTATCGGAGCCTCGCCGGATGAAGCGCATGACGCCATTGGCCGGGGACTGCAGGGTCGCCGCGAAACTGGGGAACAGGGAGGGACGGTGGTAGAGGCTTTCCAGCAGCGCATTGGCACCGCGGGCCGAGGTGCGGTTCTCCGGTGTCAGTCCACTGCCGCTGAGCAGGGTCACCGGTCCGTGGTCCGGGATGCCGGCCACGAAGGCCTCGATGGCGGCTCCGCCTGAGCGCAGGTCGGCGCGGGGCGTCTCCACCAGGTTCAGGGTCAGCATGTCGGCCATATAGTTGTTGGAGTAGTGCATGGCGCGCAGCAGCAGCTCCTGCAGCGGCTTGCCATCCACGGCGGCCAGTGTTGCCGCAGCGGGTGGCGGAGACGCCTGGGTGGTATCCGCCCCGCCGGTGACAGTGATCCCCGACTGGTCGAGCATCGCCAGCAGCGTCAACGCCATCTGGTCGGCCGGATCGGAGCTGGCCCGGTAGATATCACGCGGGTGGGCATTGGTGGAGATCTGGCCGCTGAGCAGCATCACGTCACGCCCGTCGCGGGTCACGCGCTCGGCGCTGATCTGGGTGCCGCTGTTGTCCGGGCGGGTCACCACGCGGTTGTCGATGGCCAGGATGGCCGCCTGGCTATCGCAGCCAGTGACATTCGCCGGTTCGCCGGGCGCCTCCGCCGGAGCCACGTTGACGCACCAGTTGCCATAGTTGACCCCGGCCGAGGAGAGCAGCGCACTATAGGCGTGACGGGTACGCTCGCGGGCCTCGCAGCGGTCGGTGGTGATGCACTCCACCGGTCCGAAGCGCCACTGGCTGACCAGCAGCCTGCCGCTCACCTCACGCACCCCCGCCTGGTACAGCCGCTGCACCAGGCGCCACAGATCTTCAGTGGTCAACGCCGGTTCGCCACCGCCATCGAGGATCAGGTCGCCATGCAGGACACCCTCGGCATCCGGACGCGCCTCGCTGACCAGCCGCGTGGTGAAACGGTGCTGCGGGCCCCAGCGATCCAGGGCCGCCGCGGCCAGGTAGCTCTTGCTCACCGAGGCGGGGGAGAGCTGTCGCTCCGGCTCGATGGCCGCCAGCACGCTATCATCATCCAGCAGCCGCGCCTCGGCACTGAGATGAAACCCCTTGTCGGTCAGGCGAGAGATGCTATCGAAGCCGGCTGCCTGTACGGGCAGGGCGAGAGTCAGCGGCAGGATGAGGGCAGCAAGGCGAAAAAGGCGCATGGCAGGGCTCGTTCAAGGAGGTTGTGTCGTGGGCGTCAGTGGGCCGAGACGGAAGAGAACAGCTGAATCACTGCAACGCCACCGATGATCATGGCGATCCCCAGGAGTGCCGGCAGGTCCGGCTTCTCGCCATAGAGCACGACGCCCGCCACGGTCACCAGCACGATGCCGAGGCCCGCCCAGATCGCATAGGCGATGCCCACCGGGATGGTGCGTAACACCAGAGCCAGCAGATAGAAGGCCAGAGCATAACCCACCACCACGGTCACGCTCGGCCACAGCTTGGTGAAGCCCTCCGAGGCCTTCAGGGCGGTGGTACCCACCACCTCGGCGACGATCGCCAGGGCCAGGTAGACGAATGCCATCAATGCTCTCCTTGCTCTGCGGGAACCAGTGCGGGATCGGGCGAAAGCTCGGCCACCAGCCGCCACAGCGGCTGACCGCTGACGTGGTACTTCCTCTCGAAGGGCGTCAGGTAAGTCTCGCCGGGAATGTGAGGCTCCACGGCCGCCTCCACCCCGGTGGCCTGCTGCAGCGCCAGGCAGAACTCCTCCAGATAGAGCCGCCAGTTCGAGCGCAGCTCCAGGCGACCGCCCAGAGCCAGGATGAAGGGCAACACCGGGTGGCCATGCCAGCGCAGCTTGAGAAGCGACGCCTTGGGATAGGGATTCGGATAGAGCAGGTAGTGACGAGCCGGCCGCCAGCCTGCCCGGAAGGCGAGTCGCCAGAAATCCACCAGATCGGCGCGTACCAGCAGCGCATTGTCGGGCAGTGGACCGTGCTCCCGAGTCAGCCGACTGTCGCTGCGATCGACGCCGATCACCGCATGGTCGGGAAAGGCCTCCGCCAGCCGGCGAGTGGAAATGCCCACTCCGCAGCCGGCATCCAGGATCAGCGGCATGTCGCTGCGCGCCTCTCGCCAGCGCGCAGCGGATCCGAAGGCCTCACGGGTGTGCTCGGCGACCGGCTTGCGCCACGGGTGCTGCAGGGCCCGCGCCACGCGCGCCTCGAGCCCCTGGTGCGGACCCGCCTGGTTGGTGACGATGCGGCGAGAAGTGGCTTGCATGACGACCTGCTGCGACGTGAAACGAGCGCTGATTCTACCAGCCCCGCCAGGCCGCCGCATGACAGCCCGAACGCAAAAAGCCCCGACCATCTCACGATGCTCGGGGCTTTTCTTAATAAGTGCCTGAGGATGATCCGGCCGGCGCTCCGGGGGCCGGCACTCCGGGACTTTACTCGTCTCATCCTGAGACTCGCCCTTCGGGCCCGCTGAAGCGGTTCCCGTTTGTTCCCGACAAACGGGCCATGGGAAGACCCCTGGAACGACGAAACCCCAGCCATGGGCTGGGGTTTCTGAATAAGTGCCTGACGATGACCTACTCTCACATGGGGAGACCCCACACTACCATCGGCGCTGAGCGGTTTCACTGCTGAGTTCGGCATGGGATCAGGTGGTTCACGCTCGCTATGGTCGTCAGGCGAAAAACGGTGATTCATGCTGACGAGACACGTCTCTGCGTATCCGGCGTCGTGGGTCATCACAGACCCCTTGGGTGTTATATGGTCAAGCCTCACGGGCCATTAGTACCGGTTAGCTCAACGCCTTGCAGCGCTTCCACACCCGGCCTATCAACCAGCTGGTCTCGCTGGGCCCTTCAGGAGGCTCAAGGCCTCGGGGAGATCTCATCTTGAAGGGGGCTTCCCGCTTAGATGCCTTCAGCGGTTATCC
>NZ_JAJSPA010000019.1:0-68909 GCF_021282295.1 Halomonas sp. G15
GTGCCGACCGGGGCGGGGGTCGCGGGGCGTGCTCACGTCAGCTTGTCTCCGATCAGCCAGTCGAGGGCGGCATCCATGCGGATATGGGGCAGGGCGCCGCTCTCCAGGGGGAGCGGGCGGAAGGCCGGGAAGTCGAAGCCCTGGCGAGCCCAGAAGGCGTCGTCGGGGAGCCGTTCCGGCACCTCGCCGGGATACATCAGCAGCGGCTCGCCGTCGAGGCCGGTGCCGCGCAGTGCCGGCATGCGCCGCCCCTGGGTCTCGACCTCGCGTGATTCGCTGGAACGGATCGCCGCCAGAGACAGGGCGCGCACCGGGACATCGGCATAGCGCAGGTCCTTGAGCGGCTCGGCGAGCAGCGCCTCGAGCAGTGCCACCAGGCGGGGATGCTGCTCGGGGGTCACATGGTCAGCCTTGGTGGCGGCGATGGCCAGGCGGTCGATGCGCGGGGCGAACAGCCGCGAGAGCAGGCTGCGCTGGCCGTAGTCGAAGCTCTGCATCAGGTTGGCTAGCGCCCGGGATAGGTCCTGGAAGCGTTCGGGCCCGGCGTTCAGCGCCCCCAGCAGGTCCACCAGCACGATCTGGCGATCGAAGCGTCGGAAGTGGTCGCGGTAGAAGGGGCGCACGATATGCTGCTGGTAGTAGCGGAAGCGTCGCGCCAGGGTGGCGTAGTTGCTTGAATCGGGCAGGGCGGCCAGCGTCTCGGGATCCGCCTCGGCGACACCGGGCAGCGGGAAGAACTGCAGCACCGGCGCACCCGAGAGGTCTCCCGGCAGCAGGAAGCGGCCCGGCTGCAGGTCCGCAAAGCCCGCCTCCCGGGCGCCGCGCAGTCCCGCGGCGAAGTGGTCGGCGACCTCGGCCAGCTGCGCCTCGTCGGCCTCGGCGGCGGGGTCGAGGCTGGCTACCGCAGCCCGCCAGGCGCTGAAGTGGGATGCCCGCTGTCGCCCCTCCAAGGCACGCTGGCGCGCACACCAGCCGGGGTAGTCGAGCCCCAGCAGCGGCAGGTCGAGCAACCACTCACCCGGGTAGTCGAAGAGGTCCAGAGTCAGCTGGCGGGAATCGCCACCGAGCAGGCCGCGTCGTGCCGGGCGATAGCGGATCGCCAGGCGCAACTCGCTGATGCCGCGGGTGGGCTCCGGCCAGCGCGGCGGCGTCGCCGACAGCGCCGCCATGGCCTGGTCATAGGGAAAGCGCGGCACGCCGAGGTCCTGCTGGTTGACGCGACGGGCTCCCAGCAGACGGCCTTCCCTGGCGGCGGGCAGCAGGTCCAGGTGCGCCTCCAGGCCGGCATGGCGCAGCTGGTTGACCAGGGAGGTAAGGAAGGCGGTCTTGCCCGAGCGGGAGAGGCCGGTGACGGCCAGGCGCAGCTGACGGTCGCGGCCACGCTCGAGCAGGTCCTGGAGTTCACGAGCGAGGGGCTGGCGCATGCAGTGGGCTCCGTCAGCCGGTGATGAGGCCGTAGAGGGTCGGTGAGGCGGCCAGCAGGAATCCTGCGCCGGCTATCACCCGCCCCGGCCAGACATGGCGAGTGGTGTGGGCCAGGGTCAGGCCGCCGAGGCAGACCAGCATGCCGAGGATGTTGAAGACGTAGGTGATCATCGACCAGATGGGGTCGGGATTCATGCGATGCCGCTCCTCGCTTGTGGTGTCTCGCCGGGGATGGTATCAGGAGAGCGGGCCCAGCGGCAGCGGACAGGGAGGTGAAGATGACGACGCCGGACGAGGTACTGAGCTTCTGGTTCGACGAGCTCGAGGCGGCGCAGTGGTTTCGCAAGGATCCGGCGCTGGACGCCGAGATCGCCGAGCGATTCGCTGCCTGCCTGGAGGCGGCCCGACGCGCCGAGCTGTGGGGCTGGCGCGAGACCCCGGAGGGTCGCCTCGCCGAGGTGATCGTGCTCGACCAGTTCTCGCGTAACGTCCATCGCGACACGCCTGACGCCTTCGCGGCCGACCCGCTGGCCCTGGGGCTCGCTCAGGAGGCGGTGGCCCGCGGCGACGATGCGGCATTGCCACCGGCGTGGCGGGCCTTTCTCTACATGCCCTTCATGCACAGCGAGTCGGCGGCGATCCACGAGCAGGCACTGCGGCTGTTCACTCAGCCGGGGCTCGAGGAAAACCTGCGTTTCGAGCATCGCCATCGCGACATCATCCTGCGTTTCGGACGCTATCCGCATCGCAACGCCATCCTCGGCCGGGTTTCCACTCCGGCGGAGCTGGCGTTCCTGGCGCAGCCGGGCTCCTCCTTCTAGCATCTTCACCATGTCACGTTCCTCATCCTATCCACGAAAACAGGAGGCACCATGGGAATCATCGCCTGGTTGATCATCGGCGGGCTGGCCGGCTGGATCGCTGGCCATATCATGCGGGGAGGGGGCTTCGGCATCCTCGGCAACATCGGCGTCGGCGTGGTCGGCGCGGTGATCGGTGGCTTCATCTTTCAGCAGATCCTCGGCATGGGCACCGGCGGCTTCCTCGGCTCGCTGTTCAGTGCCGTGGTCGGCGCGGTGATCCTGCTGTGGGTGATCAGCAAGGTGAAGAAGGGGTGACCAAGGTCGAGCAGGACTAAAGTTTACGTCAACGTCATCTTCCGGATAGGCGCCATTTCTGTCGACAGAAATGGCGCCTATCTGCGTCTAACACGCCGTTATCCGTCGACAAGCCGTCGTTGTAGCGGCTTTCTGTCGACAATCTCGGCGATATCCCCACCTGTGGCTCTGACCCAAAGTCGAATGTTCGCAACTGCAGCATGCACGTAAAACCCCATGACCATAACAACAACGACGAGAGGACCCACAGGTGAATAACCAGAAATCATGAGGATATGACGTGCTGCTGAAACGCGAACACGGTGAGGAACACCCCTACTGGCCGCTGGGCCCCTTCAAGCTCCGCCTGCCCTTCATCCATTTACGCTGGGAGATTCCCGAGACCATCCAGGCGCTGGTGATGTTCGTCATCGCCATGGGCATGATCCCGCTGCTCGAGCAGTACCTGGGGCTGCCCTACGAGGTGGCGCTGGCCTATGTGGTGGTGTGCGGGGTCGGCTTCATGCTGCCGCCGCTGCTGGGGGTGCCCTTCATCGCCGGCTGGATTACCCCGGCGATTCCGGTGGTGCTGCTGTTCCTGAGCGACTTCACGCCCGGCCCGGAAGCGATTCGCGCCATGGTCGCGTTGCAGCTGGTAGTGACTGCCATCTTCCTGATCATGGCGGTCACTCGACTCGGCTCGAAGCTGGTCAACAACGTGCCTGACTCGATCAAGGCGGGCATCCTGCTGGGCGCCGGCATCGCCGCCATCAGCGGCGAGATCAGCGAAGGCGGGCGTCTCTACAACACGCCGATCTCGCTGGGCATCGGTGGTCTGGTGACCCTCTACGTGCTGTTCTCGCTCTCCTTCCGCGACCTCACCGAGAAGTATCGCTGGGCGCGCAACATCGCCGCCTACGGCATGGTTCCCGGCATGCTGGTGACCATGGCCATCGGCTGGGGCATGAGCGAGTATCCGCTGCCCACCGTCGAGTGGGGCGTGGCAGTTCCGGACTTCAGCGGCATCTGGGCCTACCTGCCCTTCACGGTCGGGCTGCCCGGCATCGAACTGCTGATTGCCGCGATCCCCACCGCGATCATCGCCTACATCATCGCCTTCGGCGACATCATCGTCGGCCAGAGCCTGATCAAGCGCGTCGATCACCTGCGCCCCGATGAGCAGATCGAGGTCAACGTGGATCGGGTCCACCTGATCACCGGCCTGCGCAACCTGATGCACTCGCTGCTGGCCCCCTATCCGGGCCTGGCCGGACCGCTGTTCACCGGTGCCATGGCCACCGTGGCCGAGCGCTACCGGTATGGGCGCAAGGCGATGGATACCATCTACGGTGGTGCCTCGGTGTTCTGGATCGTCGGCTTCCTGGCCCTGTTCATGCTGCCGCTGATCACCCTGTTCCGCCCGGTGCTGCCCATCGCGCTCTCCATCACCCTGCTGATCACCGGCTACCTGTGCATCGCCGTGGCTGTCGAGCAGATCAAGAACGCCACCGCCATGGGCGTGGCCGGGATCATGGGCGTGGTGCTGGCCACCCACGGTGCCGCCTGGGGCCTGGGCGTCGGCCTGGTACTCTACTTCATGGTCGAGCACCGCCTGCGGGGCGCCCGCGAGGCCGAAGAGCAGGAGCCGATCCATGTCGAGGATGACATGGCGGTGGAAAGCGAGGAGCCTGAGCCCGTCACACGCTGATTGTGCCGCGTTCGCGCCACGACGGGCCGCCCAGGGGCGGCCCGTCGTCGTGCTGGAGGATCGCGACGCAGAGTCAGGGCAGGTGAGAGATGAAGCGGCTTGGATCGTCGCTGATCGCGGCATCCACGCCCCACTGCCACAGGTGGGCGAAGGCCGCCGGGTCGTTGGGCGTGTAGCAGAGCAGGGCGTAGCCGTCATCCTTGACCGCCGTGGCCCCGCGCCGGCTCAGGCGACGCCAGTCGGCATGGACGCTGAATGCCTCCAGCTCCGTGCAGCGACTCCGCCAGCCACGACCGATCCCCTCGAAGAGCACACCCAGCGCGAGCCGTGAGGCGGGCGCCAGTTCTCGGGTGCAGGCCAGGGCGTCGTCATTGAAGGAGGAGACGATCAGCCGCTCCGGCGGCAGGGCATCGAGGGCGGCGGGAACCGCCTCCTCGACCAGCGCCGCGGCACTGCGCCCGCGGTTGACCTTGAGCTCCAGGTTGAGGCCCATCCCGCACTCGTCGATCAGCTTGAGCATCTCGGCCAGGGTAGCGATGCGCTCGCCACGGAAGGCGTCGCCGAACCAGGCCCCTACATCTAGCCGACGGGCAGTGGGCAGGTCCAGGTCGGCGAGTCGGCCGCTGGCGTCCGAGCAGCGGCGCACCCCGGCATCGTGCCAGATGACCGGGGTGCCATCGCCCAGCAGCTGCACATCCAACTCGACCCAGGTGCAGCCGGCGGCGTGGGCGGCGCGCACGGCGGCCAGGGTATTCTCCGGGGCATGGTCGGACAGGCCGCGGTGGGCGATCAGGCGGGGGAGCGAAATGTCGGGGTGGGGCATGGGCCGTCATCCTGGTCAGCGAGGCGCCGTCACTGGCGGCGAGGAACCTTCCGCTAGCGTAGCGCCATCCACCCCGGCCTGGATATGGTAGGCTGCGCGATTTTGGGCCCCGGTGGTAGCGGTACCCACGATGCGAGGAGAGCGAGATGAGAGTCGTGCATATCAAGAATCCCGGGCAGCGCGAGGCCTGCCTGGCCCGGCTGTGTGCCGAATCCTATGGCCATGAGGCGGGACTGCGGCCGCTGGCGACCTTCGCCGGTACCCTGGGTGTACTGATCGAGCAGGAGGCAGCCAGGGTGCTGGCGCTGGTGGATGATCATTCACGCCCGGTGGTGCTGGCACTGCTGGTGCTCGACGAGCGTGGCAGCAGCATGACCGTGATGCTGCTGGCCGAACTCGACCAGGAACCGCCGGGCGTGGCCAGACCCGCCGAGCGCCTGGTAGCCGAGCTGGCGCAGAAGGCTCCCCTGCGTGTCGATGCCCGGGATGCCGAGCAGGAGGCACGCTTTCGCGAGGCGGGCATCTCGCGCTGGCTGGACGGCAAGGCCGGGGTGCGTATCGGGCTGGGGCCCAGGCATCCGGCCAGCTCCCTCGAGGACCTGCCCCGGGCACTGACCTTCGATGAGGCGGCGGTGATCCAGTCCTTCAAGCAGGACCGCCAGCAGTTCGATGACTACAAGGCGCGTTTCATCCGTGGCCTGGAGGCCTTTCCTGCCACACTGTGAGGGCGGGGTGACTTGACCCTGCCGGGCCATGGCGCTTGACTGGTGGGCTCATCCAGCAGGCAGCACAAGGAAACACCTTCATGGCCAAGCGTATCCAGTTTGCCCGTACCGGCGGCTCCGAGGTCCTCGAACCCGTCGACGTCACCCCGGCGGAGCCGGGCCCCGGCGAGGTGAGGGTCGCCAACCGTGCCGTCGGCCTCAACTTCATCGACATCTACTTCCGCACCGGCCTCTACCCGGCACCCTCGCTCCCCTCCGGGCTGGGCACCGAGGCGGCCGGCGTGGTCGACGCCGTGGGCGATGGAGTGACCCACCTCCAGGTGGGCGATCGCGTCGCCTACGCCCAGGGCCCCCTGGGCGCCTACGCCGAGCTGCATACCCTGCCCGCCGACAAGGTGGTGTTGCTGCCCGACGGTATCGACTTCGAGACCGCCGCGGCGAGCATGCTCAAGGGCCTGACCGTGCAGTACCTGATGCGCCAGACCCACCGGGTCGAGGCTGGCGAGACCATCCTCTGGCACGCCGCCGCCGGTGGGGTGGGCTCCATCGCCTGCCAGTGGGCCAGGGCGCTGGGCGTCAGGCTGATCGGCACCGTCAGCTCGCCGGAGAAGGCGGCGCTGGCCGAGAAGAACGGCGCCTGGGCGACCATCGACTATACCAAGGAGGATGTGGTCGAGCGGGTCCGCGAGCTGACCGACGGCGCGATGTGCGACGTGGTCTACGACTCGGTGGGCAAGGATACCTGGGAGACCTCCCTGGACTGCCTCAAGCCACGCTCGCTGATGGTCAGCTTCGGCAACGCCTCCGGTGCCGTGGAAGGCGTCAACCTGGGGATCCTCAACCAGAAGGGCTCGCTCTACACCACGCGTCCCAGCCTCAACGGTTATGCCGACACCCGCGAGCGCCTGGAGGCGATGGCCGCCGAGCTGTTCGAGATGCTCGAGAGCGGCAAGGTGAAGGTCGATATCTCGAACCGTTACCCGCTCGCCGAGGCGGGCAAGGCCCAAGACGCCCTGCAGGGCCGCCAGACCACCGGCTCCACCATCCTCCTTCCTTGAAGGCCTGCGGCCAGGAGCAAGGAGCAAGGAAGCACTGAAGGCGATGCAGGCAGCTGAGCGAGAGGCGCCGGGGGCAGGCTTGGAGGGGGTCCGAGGACCAAGGGTGAGGAGCACCGCTCCGAACGGGCTGGCCAGGGATGGCCAGCACCGGACCTGCAAGCGGAGCAGGACGCGAGAGCGCAGCAGGGCCGAGGTAGCGTACAGGGACGTATTTACAGCGCCCCCGATCAAGCCTGTCGCCGGGTCAGCCTCGAGCGTGCCTCGTGGGCCCCGAAGCTGGAGGTCTCTCAGCCGTTCTCCACATAGGCGCCCATCGCCCGCATCCGTGATTCGAAGCTCGCCACGTTGTCCACCAGGTCGTCTGGGCCGAACGCCACGCACTCGGCGAGCAGCGTCTCCACCAGGGTGATGGCGGAGAGGATCGACGGGAAGAAGTGCGGTGTGGCGTTGGCGACCGGGAAGGTGAT
The DNA here is from genome assembly GCF_021282295.1 of Halomonas sp. G15. Classification (NCBI taxonomy): domain Bacteria; kingdom Pseudomonadati; phylum Pseudomonadota; class Gammaproteobacteria; order Oceanospirillales; family Halomonadaceae; genus Halomonas; species Halomonas sp. G15. The sequence goes on from NZ_JAJSPA010000019.1 coordinate 7,304, forward strand.
GGTGGCGCCCGGCACCAGCGGCGAGCGCAGGGTGTCGGTGATGACGATGGCGCTTACCCCCGCCGCCCGCGTGATCTCGAGAGCCCGCATGGTCTCGGCGCAGTAGGGCTCGAAGCCGAAGGCGACCACCACGTCCCCCTCGCCGAAGGGCGCAAGCTCGGTAAGCAGCCCCCCCTCCTGGCCGCGGATCAGCTGGATATTGGGCATGGCGATGCGCCCGACATAGGCGAAGTGGTAGGCGCAGGCGAAGGTGTCGCGAAACCCCACCACGGCGATCCTGTCGGCCCCCAGCAGTAGCCGGGCGGCCTCGCGCACCCGTGCCTGGTTGTCCGCGGTAAACAGCCGCCCGATATTGTCGAAGGCGGCATCCCCCACATCGAGAAACACCTGGTCATCGGTCTGGCTGGCGAGGCTGCGCAGCTGGCTGGCGCGTCCGGAGAGCTCCACCGGGCCGGCCTGTACCGCCGACTGGAACACCTCACGAAACTGCTCATAGCTGTCGAAGCCCAGGCGCTTGGCCAGGCGCACCAGTGACGAGGCGGTGACCGCGGCCGCCGAGGCCGACTTGCGGATCGACTGGAAGGCGATCTCCACCGGGTGTTCCAGCACGTAGCCTGCGGCCAGCTTGAGCTGCGGGCTGAGCTCGGGATAGGCCTCGGCGAGCTGCTGGTTGACCGCGTCCAGGCGGCTCGGGCCGGCGTCCACCGGGGCGTCGTCTTGGCGATCGTTTTCCAGCACGGCGGTCTCCTGAGTGGTCGTGGATGAGGCAGGGGCGCGCATTGTAACCGATGTGTTCGGCATGGTGGTGAAACAATCGTTTCTGTAGGTCAATCCATGTGGCACGCACGTGTTGACCATAGGGCGGCCCTTGGTTAGGATGCAGGCAAAACAAGCGTGCTGAAAATCAATAGATAATGACACGTTTGTTTCCAGTGGCGGAAACGTCCGTCACCCGTTATTGATCGCCGCATTTTTGATCACCACCATGCCGGAGCGCTTTCGACACCATGAGCCATGCCGCCTCGTCAGACCCCGAGACCCTCATCCTTCGCCGCCACGGCCAGGTGCAGGAGATTCGCCTCAACCGACCCCATCGCCTCAACGCCGTGACCCAGGTGCTCTACGATGAGCTCAATGATGCCCTGACCGTGGCCGAGCAGGATCCCGAGGTGCGCGTGGTGGTGATCACCGGCGAGGGTCGTGCCTTCTGTGTCGGCGCCGACCTCAAAGAGCACAAGGCCGGGCGCACCGCCTTCGATCGCCGCCAGTACCTGCAGGGTGAGCAGATCGTCTGCAAACGCCTGATGCAGATGAAGACCCCGGTGATTGCCGCGGTGAATGGCTTCGCCCTGGGTGCCGGGGCCGAGATCGCCCTCGCCGCCGACTTCCTGCTGATGGCCGACAGCGCCCAGATCGGCCTGCCCGAGGTCTCCATCGGCAACTTCCTGGGCGGTGGTGTCACCTGGCTGTTGCCGCGCCTGGTCGGCCTGGCCAAGGCCCGCGAACTGGTCTTCCTGGGGGAGCGCATCGACGGTCCCGAGGCGGTACGCATCGGCCTGGCCAATCGCCACTATCCCGATGAGGACTTTCTCGACGCCACCCTGGCATTTGCCGAGAAGGTCGCCGGCAAGGCGCCGTTCTCCATGGCGCTGGCCAAGGAGCAGCTGACCATGTCCGGCGAGCGTACCCTGGACGCCTGCCTGACAGCCGAGCTCGAGGGCATGATGTTCGTCGGCACGACCCGGGACTGGCAGGAGGGCATCGACGCCTTCGCCGAGAAGCGCGCACCGCGCTTCGAGGGCCGCTGACACACGGCGCCACCCACCGTCGAATCTCTATCGCCCGGCCACTGCCGGGCCGGAACCACACCCGTCATTCGCCCCCGAGGGCAAGGTCAGCCAGCATATGAATCCCATCGAAGGACACCTCCCCACCCGTAGCCCGCTGCACGACATCCTGGCCCCCAGCGGCATCGCCGTGGTGGGCGCCTCTGCCGATCCCACCAAGCGCGGCTACAAGGCCATGGTGGGCCTGATCAAGGATGGCTACCGGGGCGAGATCTACCCGGTCAACCCCAAGGCCGACATGATCCTCGGGGTCAAGGCGTGGCCCTCGGTTACCGCCATCCCCGGCAATCCCGAGCTGGCGCTGATCTGCACCCCGGCACCCTCGGTGCCCGGGCTGATCGCCGAGTGCGGCCGGCGCGGCATCAAGGGCGCGGTGATTCTGGCCAGCGGCTTCGCCGAGATCGGCGAGGAGGGGGCCGAGCTCGAGCGAGAGATGATGGATAAGGCACGTGCCCACGGCGTGCGCATCATCGGCCCCAATACCTCGGGCATCTTCAACCTCCACCACAAGGTCAACCTGCTGTCGCTGGACAACGTCAAGCCCGGTGACGTGGGGATCATCTCGCAGTCCGGCAACATGCTGCTGTCGCTGGCGCTGGAGGCGCAGTACAACGGCCAGGTGGGCTTCTCCACCTATGTCGGCCCCGGCAACCAGAGCGATATCGGCTTCAACGACTACCTGCGCTACCTAGGCGAGGACCACCACACCCGCGTCGCCACCCTCTATGTGGAGGGCTTCCGCGACGGGCGCAAGTTCCTGGAGGTGGCCCGCGAGGTCGCCGCCATGAAGCCGGTGGTGGTCTACAAGTCGGGATCCACCGCGGCGGGCCAGAAGGCGGCCAGCTCCCACACCGGGGCCCTGGCCGGCAGCTACGCCATGACGGTCGACCTGCTCAAGCAGTCGGGTGTCAGCGTGGTCCACCAGTCCGACGAGATCCTGCCCGTGGCCGAGGGGCTGGGGCTGCTGCAGAAGGCGCGCGGCAAGCGGGTGGCCGTCGTCTCCGACGGCGGCGGCCAGGCCACTATCGCTTCCGACCGCCTGACCGAGGCTGGACTGGAACTGGCCGAGCTCTCCGAGGCGACCCGGGCGAAACTGCGCGAGGTGCTCTTCCCCCAGGCCTCCACCGTCAACCCGGTGGACGTGGCCGGCTCCACCGATGCCAATCCCTCGCTGCTGGCCACCTGCATGGAGATCGTCGCCGCCGATGACAACGTCGACAGCGTCTTCCTGGTGGGCATGTTCGGCGGCTACAGCCAGCGCTTCGCCGAGTCGCTGTTGGGCGACGAGATGCGTGGCGCCGAGGCGATGGTGGACCTCTCCAACGCCACCGAGAAACCGCTGGTGATCTACAGCCTGTATACCCCGGTCAAGCCGCCGGCGCTGCGCCGCCTGCACGAGGCGGGGCTGCCGGTCTACGCCTCCATCGAGCATGCGGTGCGCGTGCTCTCGGCGCTGGGCGAGCGTGGCCAGTATCTGGCCCAGTACCATCGCCAGAGTCGCGAGCGCAGCGTGGAGCCGCTTCCCGAGATCAGTGACATGTTCCAGCAGGCCCGGGCGGAGGGCAGGGACCTCTTCGAGTACGAGGCCAAGCGCCTGCTGCGGGAGCACGGCATCGAGGTGCCGCTGGAACTGGTAGTGCGCAACGAGGCGGAACTGGTGGATGCCGCAGGTCGTTTTGCTGGAGAGAGTGGCGAGACACCGCTGGCCATGAAGGTGGTCTCAAAGGACATCCTGCACAAGTCCGATGCCGGTGGCGTGAAGCTCAACGTGGTGGGCGAGGCCGCGATGCGGGATGCCCGCGAGGCGATCCTCGCCTCCTGCCGTGAGTACGACGCCAGCGCCGAGATCGAGGGCGTGCTGGTCACCCCCATGGCGAAGAAGGGGGTGGAGGTGATCCTCGGGGTGATCCGCGACCCCATCTTCGGGCCGGTGCTGATGTTCGGCCTCGGCGGCATCTTCGTCGAGATCCTCGAGGACGTGGCCTTCCGCTCGATCCCGCTCTCGCGCCACGACGCCGAGTCCATGGTGGAACAGATCAAGGCCAAGAAGATCCTCGGTGGGGTGCGCGGCGAGAAGGCGGTGGACAAGGCCTCGCTGGTCGACCTGCTGCTCAAGGTATCGCGCATCGTCGAGGCCTACCCGGCACTTGCCGAACTCGACCTCAACCCGGTGATCGTCAATGCCGACGGCTATGCCGTGGTGGATGCCCGGGTTATCGTCGACCGTGACGCCGAACCCACCGACAAGGACGCAGACGCATGAGCCAGCACCAGCCGCAACTGACCGACGCCCGCCTTACCCTGGAAGGGCGGGTGGCCACCCTGACCCTGTACCGACACGATGTGCGCAATGCCCTGACCGGCACGGCCCTGGTCGATGACATCATCGCCGTGGCGCAATGGGTCAACGCCTGCGAGGAGGTCTCGGTACTGGTGATCACCGGCGCCGGCAGCGCCTTCTCCGCCGGCGGCAACGTCAAGGACATGGCCAGCCGCGGCGGCGACTTCGCCGGCGACGTGGCCGAGGTCTCGGCGCGCTACCGTCGCGGCATCCAGCGCATCCCGCTGGCGCTTGCCGAGGTGGAGGTGCCGATCATCGCCGCGGTCAACGGTCCGGCCATCGGCGCCGGCTTCGACCTGGCCAACATGGCGGATATCCGCATCGCCTCCTCCCGCGCGAAGTTCGGCGAGACCTTCCTCAACCTGGGGATCATCCCCGGCGACGGCGGCGCCTGGTTCATGCAGCGCCTGATCGGCTACCAGCGCGCCTTCGAGCTGACCCTCTCGGGCCGGGTGATCGACGCCGAGGAGGCGAAGGAGTACGGCATCGTGCTGGAGGTCTGTGACCCCGAGGCGCTGATGGAGAAGGTCGGCGAGCTGGCCGGCCGCATCGCCGCCCAGCCCCCCAGGGCGACGCGCCTCACCAAGCGGCTGATGAAGATGGCGCAGCGCACCGAGCTCAAGGATTTCCTCGACCTCTGCGCGGTCTTCCAGGGCATGTGCCACAACGAGCCCGAGCACCTGGAGGCGGTCAACGCCATGCTGGAGAAGATGGCGAAGTAGCCACTTTGCTCGAGGCTGTTCCGGCAAAAGGCCTACGAGGGGGCGCTGTGAATACCTCCCTGTACGCTACCGATGCCATCCCTGGCATAGGACCCCCTCTACGTCCTTTCCCCGGCGCCTCTCGCAGCATGCGGCGGGTCTTCTCGTTAAGGAATGACTCAGCTGTCCATCGCGCCCGGCCTTGGCCGGGCGCATGTGTTTCAGAAGAAAACACTTGTCGCCGAGGTGCCTGCCTGGCGATGCTGGGGCCATCCGATCTCACAGGGAGGTGAACCGATGGCCGACAGCACCCTGGTCTTTATCGTTCTCGGGCTGACCCTGGCCGCCTTCGTCTGGGGGCGCTTCCGCTACGACCTGGTGGCGCTGGCCGCGCTGCTCGGCTCGGTGATCCTCGGCTTGGTGCCCGGCGATGAGGCCTTTCTGGGCTTCGGCCACCCGGCGGTGATCACCGTGGCTGCTGTGCTGGTGCTCAGCCGCGCCTTCGAGCACTCCGGCGTGGTGGATGTGATCGCCGACCAGGTGCTCAAGGTGGGGGAGCGGCTCTTTCTGCAGCTGGCGGCGCTCACCGGTACCGTGGTGGTGCTCTCCGGCTTCATGAACAACGTCGGGGCGCTGGCACTGCTGCTGCCGGTGGCCATGCGCCTGGCCCGGGAGCATGACACCTCACCATCGCTGCTGCTGATGCCGCTGGCCTTCGGCTCACTGCTGGGCGGTCTTACCACCCTGATCGGTACTCCACCCAATATCATCATCGCCAGCTACCGCGGCGACGTCACCGGCGAGGGCTTTGGCCTGTTCAGCTTCACGCCGGTGGGGGCCACGGTGGCCCTGGCGGGACTCGCCTTCATACTGCTGATCGGCTGGCGGCTGGTCCCACAACGGGCGGGCAAGGCCTCCACCGAAGCGATGTTCGATACCGCCCACTACCTGGTCGAGCTGCGTGTCGGCGAAGACGCCAAGGCCAACGGCCTGAGCCTGCGTGAACTCCAGCAGGAGCTGGAGGAGACCATCCCGGTGCTGGCCGTGGTGCGCGACGACAGGCGCCGTGCCGGCCACGCCTTCTTCGGCACCCTCAGGGAGGGCGACATCTTGCTGATGGAGGCCGGCCCCGAAGAGATGAAGTTGCTGGAGGAGAAGGCCGGCCTGAGCCTGGGCCAGGACGCCGAGGAGGAAGAGCGGGAGGAACAGAACGAGGAGGGTCGCGTGGCAAGGCCTCCTCGTGAAGACGCGACCGGGGATCAGGCCGGGGACAGGGAGACGGACAAGGACGAACGAAAAAAGAAGAAGGAAGAGAAGCGCGGCGTGGACACCGAGGGGCTGCAGCTGATGGAGGCGGTGGTGCGCAACGACTCCATGATGGTCAACCGCACCGTGACCCAGCTGCGCCTCCACAACCAGTTCGGCCTGCACCTGGTAGCGGTGGCTCGGGACGGCGGCCGCCTCAAGCAGCGCCTGCGCGAGATCCGCTTCCGCCCGGGGGACGTGCTGCTGTTGCAGGGTGGCGAGAGCGAGCTCGCCGAAAGCTTGGCGACCCTGGGTTGCCTGCCCCTCGCCCGGCGCGACCTCCAGCTCGGCCAGCCGCGTATGCTGCTGGTGTCGCTTGCCATCTTTGCCGCCGCCATCCTGGCCATCCTCACCGGGGTGCTGCCCGCGGCGGTGGCGCTGGCCACCGCCGCGCTGGTCTCGCTGCTGGTGGGGGTGCTGCCCCTGCGCGAGGGCTACCAGGCCATCGACGGACCGGTGATCGTGCTGCTCGGTGCCATGATCCCGGTGGGGCAGGCGCTGGAGACCAGCGGCGGCGCCGCGCTGATCGCCGAGGCGATGCTCGCCTGGGGTAGCGAATGGCCGGTGGTGGTCACCCTGACCGGTCTCTTCGTGGTCACCATGATGCTCTCCGACGTGGTCAATAATGCCGCGGCGGCGGTGCTGATGGCACCCATCGCGGCGAGCCTGGCCAATGGCTTCGGGGTCTCGCTGGATCCCTTCCTGATGGCCGTGGCAGTCAGCGCCTCCTGCGCATTCCTGACCCCCATCGGTCACCAGTCCAACACCCTGGTGATGGGCCCCGGTGGCTACCGCTTCGGCGACTACTGGCGCATGGGGCTGCCCCTGGAGGCGGTGATCACCCTGGTGGCCATCCCCATGATCCTGCTGGTGTGGCCGCTATGAAAACGCCCCGGCACAGGGCCGGGGCGTGGGGTTGGTGGGAGGGGGGAAACCGTCAGGCGGCGTGGTGGCGCAGCACCTTGGTCTTGTCGATGACGAAAGCGTCGTACTCGAAGTCGTCCACGGTGAGCAGTTCCAGCACCCGGGCCTCGCGCTCGCGCATAAAGGTGGCGTCTTCTGCCGAGATCAGACCCACCTCCAGCGCGGCCTCCACCCTCTGCTCGGGATGCAGTGCATCAGAGGGCAGCTCCCCCTTCGCATAGGCCTTGTTGACGGTGCGGTAGAGCGTCTCGGCACGCTCCTGGGTGGCCAGCAGGGCGTTGTACTGCGCCAGGGGGTTCGCCTGCTCGCCGTCGTCGGCGCTCCAGGTGTTGGCCAGCAGCTTCTCGCGCAGGGGGCTGTCTCGTGAGACCGCCTGGGCGATGCTGCGGGCCAGGTCGTCATGGGGACGCTTGAAGCGTTTGCCGCGTGGCATCACCACCCGGCGCAGCACGACGGCCAGCGCGCGGTTGGGCAGGTTGTCGAAGAGCTCGTCCAAAGCCTGCTCGGCACGGCCCAGCAGCAGCTGGCAGCTGTAGTGCAGCAGTGCCTCCTCGCCTTCCACCTTGTCTCCCTCGTGCCATTGCTTGAGCACCATGGAGGCGAGGTAGAGGTTCGACAGCACGTCGCCGAGGCGCGCCGAGAGCATCTCGCGCAGCTTGAGGGTGGCGCCGAGGCTCGCCATGGCGGCATCGGCGCAGAGCCCGAAGCCGGCGGAGAGGCGCGCGACCTCCTGGGCGTAGCGCTGCGCCTCGCCATCGAAGGGCACCGCCGGCTTGCCGATGCCCAGCCCCTGGGTAAAGGCGCGGGCGGCGTTGCCGAAGATCAGGCCGGCGTGGCCGAAGAAGGCGCGGTCGAAGGCCTGGATATCGTCGGCATCCTTGGCGGCGAGCTCTTCGAGCACATAGGGATGGCAGCGGATCGCCCCCTGGCCGAAGATCATCAGGTTGCGGGTCATGATGTTGGCGCCTTCCACGGTGATCGCCACCGGATTGGCGCTGTAGCCTATCCCTAAGTAGTTGCGCGGGCCCAGGGTCACCGCCTTGCCGCCATGGATATCCATGGCGTCGCCGAGGATCACCCGCTGGAACTCGGTGAGCTGGCTCTTGAGGATCGCCGAGGGTACCGCCGGCTTCTCGCCACGGTCGATGGTGTTCGCGGTCTGGTAGACCGCCGCCTGGGCGATATAGCCCAGCGCCGTCATGCGGGCGAGTGGCTCTTGCACCCCCTCCATCTCGGCCACCGGCACGTTGAACTGCCGGCGGATACGCGCGAAGCCGCCGCTCCAGCCGATGGCGTAGCGGGCGGTGCCGGTGGCGCCGGAGGGCAGGGTGATGCAGCGTCCCACGGAGAGGCACTCCACCAGCATCCGCCAACCCTGGCCGATCATCGCCTCGCCACCGATGATGGTGTCCATCGGTACGAAGACATCCTTGCCCTTGATCGGGCCGTTGAGGAACGGGCTGCCGATGGGGTGGTGGCGACGGCCGATCTCCATGCCCGCGGTATCGCGGGGGATCAGCGCCAGGGTGATGCCGCGATCCTCCTCGTCACCCAGCAGCTTCTCCGGGTCGAACAGGCGGAAGGCCAGGCCCACCACGGTGGCGATGGGCGCCAAGGTGATCCAGCGCTTCTCGAAGTTGAGGCGCACGCCCAGCACCTCCTTGCCGTCGATCTCCTGTTTGCAGACCACGCCGGTGTCGGGCAGCGAGGTGGCGTCAGACCCGGCGCGAGGGCCGGTGAGGCCGAAGCAGGGGATCTCGCGGCCGTCGGCCAGCCGCGGCAGGTAGTGGTTCTTCTGCTCGTCGGTGCCGTACTTGAGCAGCAACTCGCCCGGGCCCAGGGAGTTGGGCACGCCCACGGTAACCATCAGGGTCTCGTTGATGGAGAGCTTCTGCAGCACCAGGGACTGGGCCTTGGCGGAGAAACCCAGGCCGCCGTATTCCTTCGGGATGATCATCCCGAAGTAGCGCTCCTGCTTGAGGTGGTCCCAGAGTTCCTGGGGCAGGTCGGCGCGCTCCTTGGCGATATCCCAGGCGTTGCACATGCCGGCGGCCACGGAGCACTGGTGGTCGATGAAGGCGCGCTCCTCCTCGGTGAGGCCATCGTCCGTATAGTCCAGCAGCGCCTGCCAGTTCGGCTTGCCAGTGAAGAGCTCGCCGTCCCAGGCCACGCTGCCGGCCTCCAGCGCGGTGCGTTCGGTGTCGGAGACCTTTGGCGAGACCTTCTTGAACATGGCGAAGAGACGCGGGGTCAGCCACTTGCCGCGCAGGGCCGGCAGGTCGGCGGCGGCGATAACCGCGGCTGCGGCGAGCAGGATGACGCCAAGCACCGCGGAGGCGACGAGCAGGCTTATCAGACCGGTGACGGCGAGCACCGCCAGGGCGGGCAGGGCGCCCGCCTCGCGGCGCATCACCGCGAGCAGGCCGACGATGGCCGCGAGCAGCAGGATCAGGGTGAGCATGGAGAGACTCCGGTTGTTGTAAGTCGCAGGGATTCGAACAGATGTTTGAATTCTTGCAGGTTAGCCCACATCGCTGCAACCGGCCAGTGCCCGACTCTTGGCTAAGGCTTTGGAGAGGAGCGAGAGGCGCCGGGGATAGGCCGTAGAGGGGGTCCTATGCCAGGGATGGCATCGGTAGCGCCCAGGGAGGGGTTCACAGCGCCCCCTCGTAGGCCTGTCGCCGGAAAAGCCTCGAGCGTAATAGTCATCTTCGACTGTCTGGAATCCGAAGAAACGCCCCGCGCTGCAGGGCAGGGCGGGGCGTAAGGACAGCGAGGGGAGGCGCTATGCCAGGTGGCGCTGCGGCTCGCCGCGAGCGGGGGCGTCGCCCGCCACGTAGTAGGGAGCGTCGCTCTTCGGCAACGGTTCGCGGCCGCGGATGCGGTCGGCGATCTTCTCGGCCAGCATGATGGTCGGCGCGTTGAGGTTGCCGGTGGGGATCTGCGGGAAGAGCGAGGCATCCACCACCCGCAGTCCCTCCACGCCGTGCACCCGGCCCTGGCCATCCACCACGGCGTCGTCGCCCTCGCCCATGCGGCAGCTGCCGCAGGGGTGATAGGCGGTCTCGGCATGCGCCTTCACGAAGGCGTCCAGCTCGGCGTCGGACTGCACGTCCGGCCCCGGCGAGATCTCCCGGCCGCGGTAGGCGTCGAAGGCGGGCTGATTGATGATCTCGCGGGTCAGGCGGATAGCGTCGCGGAACTCCTGCCAGTCCTTGTCGGTGGACATGTAGTTGAACAGGATGCTCGGCGCCGCCTCGGGGTCCCGTGAGGTCAGCCGGATGCGGCCGCGGCTCTCGGAACGCATGGAGCCAACGTGGGCCTGGAAGCCGTGGGCCTGCACCGCACTCTTGCCGTTGTAGCTGATGGCGATGGGCAGGAAGTGGTACTGCAGGTTGGGCCACGCCTCCTGGTCATTGCTGCGGATGAAGCCCGCCGCCTCGAACTGGTTGCTGGCGCCGATGCCGCGGCCGAGGAACAGCCACTCGGCGCCGATCTTCGGCTGGTTCCACCACTTCAATGCCGGGTAGAGCGAGATCGGCTGGGTGCATTCGTACTGGATGTACATCTCCAGGTGATCCTGGAGGTGGGCGCCGACGTTGTCGTTGATGTGAACCGCCTCGATGCCGAACTCGTCGAGGACCTCGCGGGGGCCGACGCCGGAGCGCTGCAGGATCTGCGGTGAGGCGATCGCCCCGCCACACAGCAGGACCTCGCGGCGGGCGTGTACCCGCTGCTCCTGGCCGCGGCGCTGGTAGCGCACGCCCACCGCCCGCTTGCCCTCGAACTCGATGACGTCGGTGATGGCGCGGGTCTCGATAGTCAGGTTCTTGCGCTGCTTCGCCTGGTCGAGGTAGCCACGGGCGGTGGAGGCGCGCCGGCCGTTGGGCGTCACGAAGCGGTCCATTGGGCCGAAGCCCTCCTGCTGGTAGCCGTTGACGTCCTCGGTCTCGGCATAGCCGGCCTGCTTGCCCGCCTCGATGAAGGTGCGATAGAGCGGGTTGTTGCCCGGCTTTCTATCAGTGCGTGGCGTGGTCACACTCACCGGGCCGTCGCCGCCGTGGTAGTCGTTCGGGCCGATGTCGCGGGTCTCGGACTTCCGGAAGTAGGGCAGGCAGTCAGCGTAGCTCCAGTCCGCCAGGCCCGGCGCCTCGGCCCAGTGGTCATAATCCAGGGCGTTGCCGCGGATGTAGCACATGCCGTTGATCAGCGAGGAGCCCCCGAGCCCCTTGCCACGGCCGCACTCCATGCGCCGGCCGTCCATGTACGGCTCGGGGTCGGTCTCGAAGGCCCAGTTGTAGCGCTTGCCCTGCAACGGGTAGGCCAGGGCCGCCGGCATCTGGGTGCGGAAGTCGAAGCGGTGGTCGGGGCCGCCGGCCTCGAGCAGCAGCACCGAGACCTCCGAGTCCTCGGTGAGGCGGGTAGCGAGCACATTGCCGGCCGAACCGGCGCCGATGATGACGTAGTCGAATTCACGGATCTGGGGCATGGGATCTCCTTAAAATACCGACTCGAAGGGGCCCATTTCGATTTGAACCGACTTGGTCTGGGTGTAGTGGGCCAGGGTCTCGAGGCCGTTCTCGCGACCCACGCCGGACTGCTTGTAGCCGCCCACCGGCATCTCGGCAGGGGACTCGCCCCAGGTGTTGATCCAGCAGATGCCCGCCTCGAGGCGGTGGATCACCCGGTGCGCACGGTTGAGGCCCTCGGTGAAGACACCGGCGGCGAGCCCGTAGTGAGTGTCGTTGGCGCGGCGGATCACCTCCTCCTCGTCATCGAAGGCGAGAATCGACATCACCGGGCCGAAGATCTCCTCGCGCACGATGCGCATCTCGTCGCTGCAGTCGGTGAAGACCGTGGGGGCCGCCCAGGCGCCGTTCGCCCGCTCGCCCTCTTCCCAGGTTTCGCCGCCGGCCAGCACCCTGGCGCCTTCCTGCCTGCCCAGCGCGATATAGGAGAGCACCTTCTCCTGGTGCTCGAAGCTCACCAGGGGGCCGAAGTTGACGCTCGGGTCCAGCGGGTCGCCGGCCCTGATGCGCGCCACCCGCTCGGCGATCCTGGCCTCGAAGTCCGCCTTCACCGAGCGCTCGACGAAGACCCGGGTACCGTTGGTGCAGATCTGCCCGCTGGAGTAGAAGTTGGCCATCATGGCGGCGTCGGCGGCGCGGTCGAGGTCGGCATCAGCGAAGACGATCAGCGGCGACTTGCCACCCAGCTCCATGGTGACGTCCTTGAGGGTGGAGCCCCCGGCGGCGGCCATCACCTTCCGGCCGGTACCCACCTCGCCGGTGAAGGAGACCTTGTCGATGCCAGGGTGGCCGGTCATCAGGGCACCGACGCTGCCGTCGCCGTGGATGACATTGAACACACCGTCGGGCAGGCCGGCCTCGGAGAAGATCCCGGCCAGTTTCATGGTGGTCAGCGGGGTGACCTCGCTGGGCTTGAAGACCACCGCGTTGCCGGCGGCCAGTGCCGGGGCGGCCTTCCAGCAGGCGATCTGGATGGGGTAGTTCCAGGCGCCAATCGCACCGATCACCCCCAGCGGCTCGCGACGCGTGTAGACGAAGGAGTCCTCGCGCAGCGGGATCTGGCTGCCCTCGATGGCCGGTGCCAGGCCGGCATAGTATTCGAGCACGTCGGCGCCGGTGACGATGTCCACAGCCGCCGTCTCGCTGATCGGCTTGCCGGTGTTGCGGGTCTCGAGTTCGGCGAGCTCGTCATTGCGCTCTCGCAGGAGGGCCACGGCGCGGTTGAGGATGCGGCCACGCTCCATGCCGGACATCGCCGCCCAGACGCGCTGGCCCTTGCGGGCTGCGGCCACGGCGGCATCCACGTCCGCCTCGGCAGCCTGCTGCACCTGGGCAAGCCGCGAGCCGTCGAAGGGGTTGACCACCGAGAAGGTCTCGCCGGAGGTGGCGGCCGTGTGTCGGCCGTCGATGTAGAGAGGCAGGCTAGGCATGTCGGTCATGAGTCTCTCCTTGAGGAGGTGTCGGTAGCGGAGGCGGCAAGTAGCCGGTCGAGGGTGGCCAGCGCCGCGCGGCGCGCACCGTCGGCGTCCAGGCCCTCCGGCGTCAGCGCCCCGCGCAGCCACAGGCCATCGATCACTGCCGCCAGTGTGCGTGAGGCCAGGCGGGCCTCCTCATGCGGCATCAGGCGGCGGAACTGGGCGCACAGGTTCGAATAGAGGCGTCGGTCGTTGACCTGCTGCAGCCGGGCGAGGCTTGGCTTGTGCATGCTGCTGGCCCAGAAAGCCAGCCAGGTCTTGGCGACAGGGTCGGTCACCTGGCTGCGATCGAAGTTGCCCTCGATAATCGCCTCCAACCGGGCTCGCGGGGTGTCATGCGGCAGCTCGCGGCGGCAGGCAGCAACGGCGTCGCCCAGGTCGGTGAGGATCTGGCGCATGGTGGCTTCGAGCAGTCCATCCTTGCCGCCGAAGTAGTGGCTGATGATGCCGGCGGAGACGCCGGCATGCCGCGCGATGCGTGCCACGGTCGTGTCGGCCAGGCCGACCTCATCGATGGCCGCCATGGTCGCCTTGATCAGCTGCTGGCGGCGGATGGGTTCCATTCCGACCTTGGGCATCGTTGAGCCCTCCCTTGTCCGGATGACTTGCCACCACACCGGTATGTGCGGTTAGGATAGGCACAGCTTGCCATTTCTTTATTGAACGTTCAATCAATAAAAGTGTGGCAGACTCCGACTATACTCAATTCCCCTCACCGGAGGATATTTCATGAGTGCATCTCCCCTGACTTTCCGCCTCGGCCTTGGCCTGGGCGCCACTGTCCTGGCCCTCGGCGCGACCCCGCTGTATGCCCAGGAGTCCGAGAGCTGCAGCACGCTGCGCTTCGCCGAGGTGGGCTGGACGGATATCACCGCCACTACCGCCCTGACCACCGAGGTACTCGAGGCGCTGGGCTATGACACCCGCATCGACACTGTCTCCGTGCCCATCGCCTACCAGGGCATGAAGAACGGCGACTTCGATATCTTCCTGGGCAACTGGATGCCCTCCATGGCATCGATCAGCGACCCCTACGTCGAGGACGGCAGCGTCGACCGCCTGGGTGCCAATCTCGAGGGCGCCAAGTACACCCTGGCGGTGCCGCAGTACGTGCACGATTCAGGCGTTACCTCGGTAGAGGATCTCGCCGAGCATGCCGAGAAGTTCGATTCCTCCATTCACGGTATCGAGGCCGGCAACGACGGCAATCAGCTGATCCAGCAGATGATCGACGATGATGCCTTCGGCCTGGGGGACTGGCAGCTGATCGACTCCAGCGAGGCGGGCATGCTGTCCGAACTGGGTGCCAGGGTGCCGGACGAGGAGTGGATGGTATTCCTGGGCTGGGAGCCCCACCCGATGAACACCAACTTCGATATGGCCTATCTCGAGGGTGCCGGCGACTACTTCGGCCCCGACCTGGGCGGTGCCACGGTCTATACCAACACCCGTAGCGGCTTCGTCGAGGAGTGCGGCAACGTCGGCACCCTGCTTTCCAACCTCGAGTTCACCCTCGAGATGGAGAACCAGCTGATGGGCGAGATCATGGACGAGGGTGAGGATCCCCGCGACGCCGCCCGCGCCTATCTGCAGGCCAACCCCGAGGTGCTCGAGGCGTGGCTCGAGGGCGTCGAGACCCGCGATGGCGAGGCGGGCCTTGCCGCTGTGCGCGAGTCACTCGATATCGATTCCTGATCGAATCGAAAGGCTATTTGCAGGAGAAGCTGCTTAGCTCGGGGCTGATCTGGCGACAAGCCCCGGAGCGCCGGACCGTCGAGGAGGCGCTGTGAACCCCTCCTTGGGCGCTACCGACGCCATCCCTGGCGTAGGACCTCCTCTACGGCTTGTCCCCAGCGCCCCTTGGTTTCTGTAATCCCGATTGTCCAGGATCGGATCGGCGTGGGCTTGCCAAGCGGCGAGCCCGCGTGCATAATGCGTCTCCATTGCTCGGCCGAGGTCGGGCAATCTTGTGAAAAGGCTACGTAGCTCAGCTGGTTAGAGCACATCACTCATAATGATGGGGTCCCCTGTTCGAATCAGGGCGTAGCCACCAGGATCCTCCCAGCGCCCGCCCGGCAATCGCCGCGCGGGCGCTGTGCGTTTTGATGGGTGTGGGCAAGGATCATCGTGGAGGTCCTTGACCTGGCCGGGCGGATCCGTATACTACGCCCCGTGTTCGACGCCGTTCCCGGATAGCTCAGTTGGTAGAGCAAGTGACTGTTAATCACTGGGTCGCAGGTTCGAGTCCTGCTCCGGGAGCCAACACGGCGCCAGCAACACAGCGATACGGCGTGATTCCTCGATAGCTCAGTTGGTAGAGCAAGTGACTGTTAATCACTGGGTCGCAGGTTCGAGTCCTGCTCGAGGAGCCAACCGCCCGTCATCGCCTCCTCAGGTCATTCCCGGATAGCTCAGTTGGTAGAGCAAGTGACTGTTAATCACTGGGTCGCAGGTTCGAGTCCTGCTCCGGGAGCCACCTTCTTTCCCCCTGCACTAGCCACACCCTTGTATCACGACTCCTGTCCGGCCAAGCTCCGGCGTTTCAGCGTGTTCGTTCGTTGGCGGTGACGGCGATCTGCCGCTGTGTAGTGACGAAGCATCCACGAAAAAGGCCGCCGCCCATGGGCGACGGCCTTGTATCGGCAGGGTGGGGCGATTCAGTCGCGGTGGGCGAAGCGGAAGTTGCTCTCCAGCTGGGCGTAATCGAGCAGGATCTGGGCCGCTTCCTGGACCTGCACCTGCTCCACCGGCTCCTCCTCCTGTTCTTCGCCGCTCTCATCTTCCTCGCTCCGGGCGTCGATCCACTCTTCCAGGGGTTCCAGGCCCAAGGCTTCGCGGCGCTGGTTCTCCAGGGCCAGCTGTTCGGCCTCCTGGGCTTCGGCCTCCTCCTGGCGGAGCTCACGGTTGAGGCTGAGGCTGGTGGTCTCCTCGCGCATCCGGCGGTTCAGCTCGGCCTGCTGCTCGAGATAGCGGAAGTTGGGGTGGGCCTCGGTGCGCTGGCGATGGCGGTCGCGCAGCGACTCCAGGAAGCGCCACGGCTCGCCGTACTCGCGGTACTGCACCGAGCGCACGGTGTCCCAGTCCAGGGCGTTGTCGAGGCTGCTCTCGCCGATCAGCTCGGGGTCGATCAGGCTCGGGAAGATGATGTCCGGCTCCACGCCGCGGTGCTGGGTGCTCTCGCCGGAGATGCGGTAGAACTTGGCGCGGGTCAGCTTGATCTCGCCGTGGCTGAGCTCGTTGAGGGTCTGCACCGTGCCCTTGCCGAAGGTGGGGGTGCCCACCACCAGGCCGCGACCGTAGTCCTGGATGGCGCCGGCGAAGATCTCAGAGGCGGAGGCCGACAGGCGGTTGACCAGCACCACCAGCGGGCCGTCGTAGGCGGCGCCGGTCTCGGTATCGCCGTAGAGACTGATGCGCCCGCGGGCATCGCGCACCTGGACGGTGGGCCCGCGATCGATGAATAGCCCGATCAGCGAGTTGGCCTCCTGCAGCGCGCCGCCACCGTTGTTGCGCAGGTCGAGCACGATGCCCTCGATTCCTTGCTCCTGGAGTGACTCGATCTCCTTGGCCACGTCGCGGGTGGTGCTGCGGTAATCCTCCTCGCCGGCCTGCCAGGCGTCGAAGTCGACGTAGAAGGTGGGGACCGTGATCACTCCGACACGGTGAGTGCCGTCGTCGCGCTCGAGCTCGATCACCTCGCTCTGGGCGGCCTGGTCCTCGAGCTTCACGGTGTCCCGGGTGATCTGCACCTCCTTGGAGCGGGTCATGTCCACCGCCTGGGCGGGCACCACGTCGAGACGGACCACCGAGCCCTTGGGGCCACGGATCAGCTCCACCACCTCGTCCAGGCGCATGCCCACCACGTTGACCATCTCGCCCTCTTCCTGGCCGACCCCGACGATGCGGTCGGCGGGCTCGAGCACGCCGGCCCGTTCCGCCGGCCCGCCGGGCACCAGGCTCGATACCTTGACGTATTCGCCGTCGGCCTGGAGCAGGGCGCCGATGCCTTCCAGCGACAGACGCATCTGGATATCGAAGGACTCCCCCTGGCGAGGGGAGAGGTACTCGCTGTGGGGGTCGATGGTGCTGGTGACCGCGGCCATCAGCAGGCCGAAGACATCTTCCGGCTTGGTCTGGCGCAGGCGGTTGAGTTGGCCCTCGTAACGCTGGCGAAGGTTGGTCTCGATCTGCTCGTCGTCCTGGTCACTGATCGCCAGGGTCAGGGCGGCGTTCTTGAGGCGGCGGGTCCACAACTCGTCGAGGGCCTGGGTGCTCTCCGCCCAGGGTGCATCCTCGCGGTCCACTTCCAGGCGCTGCTGGCCGTCATAGGTGAAGTCGAGGCCCTCGTCGAGGCGCGCCAGCAACCATTCGAAGCGTGCCTCGGCGCGCTCGTGGTAGCGCTGATAGAGCGCGAAGAAGGGGGATAGCTCACCATCGAGCAGGGCGTCATCGATCTGCTCTTCCAGCGGGAGGAACTCCGCCACGTCCTGTACGGTCAGGAAGGCGCGCTGACCGTCAAGCACGTCGAGATAGCGCTCGAAGGCCTGGCGTGACCAGTTGTCGTCCAGGCTGACGTCGGCGTAGTGGCCGTAGCGCAGCGATTCGGCCACTTCGGTGGCGACCTGGCGCTGGGCGTCGGTGGGTTCTGGCTGTGCCAGGGCGACGCCGGCGGTCAGCAGCAGGCCTGCCAGCACGGCCATGGATCGTCCCGTATGGGCAAGCGGGCTCATCGATGAAGCACTCCCGGTTTGATGTACACTCATTTCCCTTGACCCTGATCCGGCCCGCGAGTTGCGCTGGCCGAGGATGCATTGTAGCAGCTTACCTGCTGCGCCCATCACCTCCAGCCCAGAGGAACCCATGTTGTCTCAGGACGATCTGCTCCAGCGGCTTCTCGACTTCCTGCATCGCTCGCCCACCCCCTGGCACGCCACCGCCAACATGGCCGCGCGCCTCGAGGAGGCCGGCTTCCGGCGCCTCGATGAGCGCGAGGCCTGGGCGCTGACGCCCGGCGAGCGCGTCTATGTGACGCGTAACGACTCGTCGATCATCGCCCTGCAGCTCCCCGAAGGCAGGCTCGAGGCGCTACGCATGATCGGCGCACACACCGACAGCCCCGGGCTACGGCTCAAGCCCAATGCCGCCCAGACCGGGGCAGGCTGGCTACAGCTCGGCGTCGAGGTCTACGGGGGGGCGCTGCTCGCCCCCTGGTTCGACCGCGACCTCGGTCTCGCCGGACGCGTCCATGTGCGCCATCCCGACGGGTGTCTCGAGGGGCGGCTGCTGCATGTCGACCGCCCCGTGGCGATCATTCCCAGCCTCGCCATCCACCTCGACCGCGAGGCCAACAACGGGCGTGCACTGAACGCCCAGACCGAGATGGCACCGGTGCTGCTGCAGGGTGGTGAGCTGGGCGATTTCGAAAAGCTGCTCAAGGCGTGGATTGCCGAGCAGCACGGCCTGGCCGACGTCGAACTGCTCGACTTCGAGCTGGGATTCCATGACATGCAGCCGCCGGCACGGGTGGGTATCAACGGTGAACTGATCGCCAGCGCCCGGCTCGACAATCTGCTCTCCTGCTTTATCGGCCTGGAGGCGCTACTGGCCAGCGATGGCCGGCAAGGGGCGTTGCTGGTGGCCAACGACCACGAGGAGGTGGGGAGTGCCAGCGCCTGCGGCGCCCAGGGACCCTTCCTGGGGGACGTGCTGCGTCGGGTCAGCGAGCAGCTTGGCGACGGCAGCGAGGAGGGCTTTATCCGTCTGATCCAGGCCTCCAGGATGATCTCCTGCGACAACGCCCATGCGCTGCACCCCAACTTCCAGGACAAGCACGATGCCGCCCATGGCCCGGCGCTCAACGGGGGCCCGGTGATCAAGGTCAATGCCAGCCAGCGTTACGCCACCAACAGCGCCACCGCAGCGCTGTTCCGCGACCTCTGTCGCGAGGCCGAGGTGCCGGTGCAGAGCTTCGTGACCCGCGCCGACATGGGTTGCGGCAGCACCATCGGGCCGATCACCGCCACCGAGCTGGGTGTGCCGACCCTGGACGTGGGGGTGCCCCAGTGGGCCATGCACTCGATCCGCGAGACCGCGGGCAGCGAGGATGTGGCCTACCTGACGCGGGTGCTGGCCGCCTTCTGCAATCGCGCCGAGCTGGCCTGACCCCTGCCGGCCGCCGGTAAGGCGGCCGGCTGCCTGTTGCGCGAAGCCCGAAGCCAAAAAAGCCCGCCTGACGATGTCAGGCGGGCTTTTCGGTGTCTGGCTGGTGGCTACGCCCTGATTCGAACAGGGGACCCCATCATTATGAGTGATGTGCTCTAACCAGCTGAGCTACGTAGCCAGCGGCGCGTACTCTATCTTCCGCGGGGCGGGCTGTCAACTGCCTGATATGGAAGGCATGCCAAGGCTTGACACCCTGCCGAGGGCTCGATAATATGCGCGCCACCTCGACGAGGCGAGACATTGCGTCCCATTCGTCTAGTGGTCCAGGACACCGCCCTTTCACGGCGGGAACAGGGGTTCGAACCCCCTATGGGACGCCACTCGACTCATCAGGTAACCGTAGTGCGGGAATAGCTCAGTGGTAGAGCATCGCCTTGCCAAGGCGAGGGTCGCGAGTTCGAATCTCGTTTCCCGCTCCATGCGTCCCATTCGTCTAGTGGTCCAGGACACCGCCCTTTCACGGCGGGAACAGGGGTTCGAACCCCCTATGGGACGCCACTTCTTCGGCTGCAGCAGCGAGTCGTCGAGGGCGCCGGTTGAAAGAGAAATAGTAGTGCGAGACAAGCGGGAATAGCTCAGTGGTAGAGCATCGCCTTGCCAAGGCGAGGGTCGGGAGTTCGAATCTCCTTTCCCGCTCCAACGGTGCGGTAAGAGAGCCAAGGCTCGGGTCAGGATCTGGAACGCCAGCCCGGTCGAATCTCCTTTCCCGCTCCATCTTCTTGAAAAGAAGATTTTGCGTCCCATTCGTCTAGTGGTCCAGGACACCGCCCTTTCACGGCGGGAACAGGGGTTCGAACCCCCTATGGGACGCCACCTCGCTCGCTCAGCGGTACCGATCAAGCGGGAATAGCTCAGTGGTAGAGCATCGCCTTGCCAAGGCGAGGGTCGGGAGTTCGAATCTCCTTTCCCGCTCCAATCGGTCACCTGCAACAGGCCAAGGCTCGCGTCAGGAGCTGGATCGCCAGCCCGGTCGAATCTCCTTTCCCGCTCCAATCGGAACCTCCCCCCCCCTAATTTGATGTTGCTTCAGTCTGCCGATGCGCAGGCCATTTTGTGTGCCTGTCATCCGGGCGTGGCCGCCGCCGGCTTGAACTTCATGCCAGGCGCCCCCATATCGATATGCCTTTGCGGCATGCCCGCCATCGAACCCCGAACCGTTTCAAGGATTGCGCATGGCCGAACCGGCTCTGTCCATCCGTGGCCTGACCAAGGTCTACGGCAATGGCTTCCAGGCCCTGAAGGGCATCGATCTCGACGTCGCCGAGGGGGACTTCTTCGCGATGCTCGGCCCCAATGGTGCCGGCAAGTCCACCACCCTGGGCGTGGTCTCGTCGCTGGTGCAGAAGAGCGCCGGCCAGGTGTCGATCTTCGGCATCGATATCGACCGCGACTTCGCCCGCGCCAAGTATCACCTCGGCGTGGTGCCTCAGGAGTTCAACTTCAACCAGTTCGAGAAGGTCATCGACATCGTGCTTGCCCAGGCCGGCTACTACGGCATGTCGCGGCGCGAGGCGCTGCCCCGTGCCGAGGAGTTGCTGCGTGACCTGGGGTTGTGGGACAAGCGCAACGGCAGCGCACGGATGCTCTCCGGCGGCATGAAGCGCCGGCTGATGATCGCCAGGGCGCTGATGCACCGGCCGAAGCTGCTGATCCTCGACGAGCCCACCGCGGGCGTCGATATCGAGCTGCGCCGCAGCATGTGGGAGTACATGCGCCGCATCAACCGGGAGCAGGGCACCACCATCATCCTCACCACCCACTACCTGGAGGAGGCGGAGAGCCTGTGTCGCAACGTGGCGATCATCAACCATGGCGAGATCATCCGTAACACCAGCGTGCGCGACCTGCTGACGGAGCTGGATACCGAGACCTTCCTGTTCGACCTGGCCCATCCGCTGGAGCAGGTGCCGGAGGTGTCCGGCTTCGAGGTCAGTCAGTCGGAGCCCGCCCAGCTCAGCGTGGCGGTGCATCGCGGCCAGCGCCTCAACGACATCTTCGAGGCGCTCTCCGCGCAGGGCATCCAGGTGGTCTCCATGCGCAACCGTGCCAACCGCCTGGAGGAGATGTTCGTCAGCATGGTGGAGCAGGGCAACCAGGCCCTGGACCGGGCCGCCGAGGCCAATGCCGGAAAGGACAAGGAGGCGCGCGCATGAATCCCCGTCAGATCGCCATCGCCCTGTGGACCCTGGTGGTCAAGGAGATCAAGCGCTTCACGCGCATCTGGCCGCAGACCCTGCTGCCGCCGTCGATCACCATGACCATGTACTTCATCATCTTCGGCAACCTGATCGGCTCGCGCATTGGTGAGATGGACGGCTACAGCTACATGGACTTCATCGTCCCCGGGCTGATCATGATGTCGGTGATTACCAACAGCTACTCCAACGTCGCCTCCTCCTTCTTCTCCAACAAGTTCCAGCGCAGCGTCGAGGAGATGATGGTGTCGCCGATGCCCAGCTGGGTGATCCTCTCAGGCTTCGTGCTCGGCGGCATGGCCCGCGGCCTGGGTGTCGGGCTGATCGTCACTATCGTGTCGCTGTTCTTCACCCGCATCAGCGTGGCGCACCCGCTGCTGACCCTGCTGGTGGTGGTGCTCACCGCGGCACTGTTCGCCATCGGTGGCTTCATCAACGCGCTGCTGGGCAAGAAGTTCGATGACATCTCCATCGTGCCGACCTTCATCCTGACACCGCTGACCTATCTTGGCGGGGTCTTCTACTCGATCTCGCTGCTGCCGGAGTTCTGGCAGGGAGTGTCGATGCTCAACCCCATCCTCTACATGGTCAACGTCTTCCGTTACGGCTTCCTGGGTGTCTCGGACATTCCGGTGGGCTGGGCGCTGGCCGCCATCCTCACCTTCATCGCGGTGCTCTTCACCATCGCCCTGCGCATGCTGGAGCGCGGCCAGGGGATCCGCTCATGAACCGGCGCCCCGAAACCCTCGCCGACGCCCCCCTGGGGCGCGAGTCCGCCTACCCCGAACACTACGATGCCGGGCTGCTCTATCCCATCCCCCGCGCCGCCAACCGCGCCCCGCTGGGCATCGAGGAGGGCGCGCTGCCCTTCGTCGGTGAGGACGAGTGGCACGCCTTCGAGGTCAGCTGGCTCAACGCCCGCGGCAAGCCTGTGGTGGCCGTGGCGCGCTTCCGGTTGCCGGCGGATTCGCCGAACCTGATCGAGTCCAAGTCCTGGAAGCTCTACCTCAACGGCTTCAACCAGAGCCGCTTCGCCAGCCGTGAGGCGGTCATCGAGATCCTGGAACGGGACCTGTCGCGGGCCGCCGGGGCGCCGGTGTCGGTGGAGCTCTTCGCGGTCGACGACGAGGCGCTCGCGGCGCGCCGGCTGCCCGGCGAGTGCCTGGACGACCTGGATATCGCTATCGACGACTACACCCCCAGCGCCGAGCACCTGTGCGTCGGCGACGAGGTGGTGGAGGAGACCCTCCACTCCCACCTGCTCAAGTCCAACTGCCCGGTCACCGGGCAGCCTGACTGGGGCAGTGTGCTGATCCGCTATCGCGGGCCGCGCCTCGACCGCGAGGGACTCCTGCGCTACCTGGTGGGTTACCGCCAGCACCAGGACTTCCACGAGCACTGCGTGGAACACATCTTCATGGACCTGATGGCCCGCGCCCGGCCCGAGCGGCTGCTGGTGCTGGCGCGTTACGTACGCCGTGGCGGGCTGGACATCAGCCCCTGGCGCGCCACCCCGGGAGAGCATCCTCCGACGCCGCTGCGCCTGGCCAGGCAGTAGCGGTCGGCACGACAGCCCGCCGGCACACTGGTAGAGTGACGAGAAAGATTCTCGTGGGACGACAGCCAAGGGAGAGACCGATGGATGCGATGACGCTGCTGCATGAACGCAGCTCCATGGGCAAGCTGATGGGGCCGCCGCCCGACACCGAGCAGCTCGAGGCCATCTACCGGGCGGCGCTGCGTGCGCCGGACCACAAGGAGCTGCGCCCCTGGCGCTTCATCGAGTTCTCCGGCGAGGGCCGCGAGCGCCTGGGTGAGCTGTTCGCCGAGGCGGACTACCGCGAGGACCCCCACGTCGGTGACGCCGCCCTGGACGCCGCCCGCAAGAAGCCGCTGCGCGCGCCCATGGTGATCGCGGTGATCGCCAGGGTGACCCCGGACGTGCCCAAGGTGCCGAAGATGGAGCAGGTGATCTCCGCCGGCTGCGCCGCCCACGCCATCCTGCTCGCCGCCCACGCCCTGGGCCTCGGTGCCATGTGGCGTAGTGGCAAGTACGCCTTCGATCCGGTGGTGCGCAAGGGGCTGGGGCTCGAGGAAGAGGACGAGGTGGTGGCCTTCATTTACCTGGGTACCTTGGGTGGGCGCCACAAGCCGATCCCCGAGCACGATATCGAGAGCTTCGTGGAGCGCTGGCGCTGAGATGCGCGAGGTCGGTGTTCCCCATCCGCGCCTCCCGCTGCCGTCCCCCGGCGGCGAGGATGACCCCGCCGAGTTCCTGACCTGGCTCGGCGAGGCGATTCCCATGGTGGCCCATCTCGGCATCCGCGAGATGCGCCGCGACGGCGATGTACTCCACTGGTCGCTGGCCCTCGCTCCCAGCCTCAACGACAAGGGCACCGGCTTCGGCGGGGCGCTGGCCGCCCAGACGACCCTGCTCGGCTGGTGCTGGACCACCCTCTGGCTGCGTCGTCACGGGCTCTCCCGCGATGTCGTGGTGGCCGAGGCGACCCAGCGCTTCCTGGCCCCGGTGACCGGCGACTACCGTCTGGAGTGCCTGCCCGAAGACGAAGCGGGGCCCGATCGCCTCACCACGAGGCTGGCCGACAAGGGCCGCGGGCGCATCGCCCTGGTGCAGCGCCTGTGGTGCGGCGACACCCTCTGCCTGGAGGCGCGCGGCGACTACGCAGTACTGCCAGCTGCTTGATGCAGATCATGACGGCGTCATAACCCATTGTAAAAATTTCATGATCTGTGACAAGCTTTCCCCCGGTTCATCCTGGGGTAATCCTGTTGCCATCCACCTCACCCACTTTCCCCGGCACGCGGCCGCATGTCTCGCGTGCCCGTGCGTTTCTCCTCTACGGCGCCGTGCTGGTCGTGACCGGCCTGGTGATGGGCTGGTCCCTCAGGAGCGTGACGCGCCAGCTATCTTCCTGTGGCCCTGGCACCGACGCCTATCCGGCGCTTGCCGATTGCAGTCTGCAGCAGATCCTCTGGCATCAGGTCGCCCTCCTGGGAGGAGGCTGGCTGTTCCTGGCCCTGGTGGGTTTTGTCGCCCTGCGCCGGCACCTGAGCCTGCTGGCTGCCAAGGACCGCCTCCGCGAGGAGACGAGGCACCGCGCCGAGGCCCAGCGGCGTGTCGAGGAGAGTGCCGCGGAGCTCAAGATCGCCGCCATGGCCTTCGATACCCATCTCGGCATGTTCATCACCGATGCCGCTGGGCGGGTGCTGCGTACCAACCCCACCTTCAGCCGTATCACTGGCTACGCCGCAGATGAGGTCAAGGGCCGTAACCCCAGCATGTGGGCCTCCGGTCGTCACGATTCCACCTTCTATACCGAGATGTGGCAGACCATTGCCGCCGAGGGCAGCTGGCAGGGGGAGGTATGGAATCGGCGCAAGAGCGGCGAGGTCTACCCCCAGTGGCTGACCATCAGCGCCATGCGCGGCGATATGGGCGAAGTCCGCCACTATGTGGCGACCCTGAGCGATCTTTCCGAGGCCAAGGCGGCGGAGTCCACCATCCAGCGCCTGGCGTTCTACGATCCGCTGACCGGCCTGCCCAATCGTCGCCTGTTGCTCGACCGCCTGGGGCAGGTGATCAGCCACAGCCGGCGCCGCAATCACTACGCCTCCCTGCTGCTGGTGGGTCTGGACAACTTCAAGGCCTATAACACGACCCTCGGGCACGCCAGCGGCGACACCCTGCTGCGCCGCCTGGCCGAGGTGCTGCGTGGCAGCCTGCGTGAGAGCGACACCCTGGCTCGCTGGGGCGGTGACCAGTTTGCCCTGCTGGTTCAGGACCTGGGGGACGAGCCGGCCCACGCCGCCCGGGGGGCCGAAAGGCTGGGGGAGAAGCTATTACGCGAGATCGCCTGCACAGCGGGTGGCGGCGACGAGAGCCTGCCACTCACGGCCAGCATCGGTATCTCGCTGTTTCATGACGACGACCTGGATGGCGCCGAGGCGATTCAGCAGGCCGAGCTGGCCATGTACGAAGCCAAACGCGAGGGTGGTGCGGCGCTGCGTTTCTTCGACCATGCCATGCAGACCAGCGTGACAGAGCGTGCTCATCTTGAGGCCGATCTGGACCGGGCCCTGGAGGGAAACGAGCTGAGGCTCTTCTACCAGCCCAAGGTCGATACCACGGGCGTCACCGTGGGGCTGGAGGTGCTGCTGCGCTGGGAGCACCCTGTTCGCGGCATGGTCTCGCCGGGGGTGTTCATCCCCCTGGCCGAGGAGAGCGGTCGCATCGTCGCCATCGGCGGCTGGGTACTGGAGAGCGCCTGTCAGCAGCTGGCGCAATGGGCCGAACAGCCACAGCGACGGGATCTGACCATTTCGGTCAACGTCAGCCCGGTGCAGTTTCGCCAGGCGGGTTTCGTCGACAGTGTGCGCGAGATCCTGGCGAGAAGCGGTGCCGATCCGCGCCATCTGGTGCTGGAAGTGACCGAATCGCTGTTCCTGCAGGATCCGGAGCAGGCCCGCGATACCATGCTGGCACTCAGCGCGCTTGGTGTGCGCTTCGCCCTGGACGATTTCGGCACCGGCTACTCGTCGCTTGGCTACCTAAAGCGTCTTCCCCTCGACGAACTCAAGATCGACCAGAGTTTCGTACGGGACCTGCTCGAAAGTTCCGCCGATGCCGCCATTGTCGAGACCATCATCGCCCTGGCCGACAGGCTGGGGATGCGGGTGATCGCCGAAGGCGTGGAGACCAAGGAGCAGGCGAACTGGCTGCGGGAGCATGGCTGCCGGCGCTTCCAGGGTTACCTCTATGCGCGGCCGGCGCCGCTCGAGAAGATCATGGCCCGAGGTGGAGGATAAGCTGACCCATCTCGCGGCTGTCGCGGGGCAGGCATCATCAAAGTGCCGGTGGCGGGCTCGGCCAGGCAGACAGCGTTCGCGCTCAGCTCTCCTCGAGGATGGCCCGCAGCCCTTCGAGGGAGAGGATGGTCAGCTCTCGCGTGGCAATCTGGATCACCCCCTGGCGCTGGAAACGCCCCAGCACACGACTGACCGTCTCCAGAGCCAGGCCGAGGTGGCTGCCGATGTCACCGCGGGACATGGCCAGGCGGAACCGGTAGCGGCTGCAGCCGCGTTGCTGGAAGCGTTCGGAGAGCCCCAGCAGGAAGCCGGCCAGGCGCTGCTCGGCGGTGCGTCCGGACATCAGGCAGAGCTGGCGCTTCTCGCCGCGCAACTCGCGGCTCATGCGATGAAGAAGCGACTCACTGAGGGAGGGGTTGTTGCAATACAGCTCGCGCAGGCGCGCATAGGGCAGCTCACAGACGAAGGTGGTTTCCATCGCCACCACCGAGGCGGGACAGTGAGATTCGCCGATCCCTTCCAGGCCCACCGTTTCACCCGGCAAGTAGAATCCCACCACGTGTTCCAGCTCCTGGCCCAGCGGCCTGACCACCTGCTTTAGGCTACCGCTGCGCACCAGATAGAGGCTGGTGAAGGCATTGCCCTGGGTGATCAGGGATTCACCACGCTTGAGCGGGCTGGGCTTGTCGAGCATCGAGTCGAGCCGCTCCAGTGCATCCGCGGAGAGGTCCTGAGTCAGGCAGACCCCATGCAGGCTGCAGGCGTCACACTGGGCGCCCGGCAAACGGGTGCCGGGGTCCTGTTCGGTGGCGGTCATCTTTCGTCCTTGGATGTTGCCGATCAAACCTTGACCCAGGTCAGCCTAGCCCACCATGGCGAAATTTAATAGGCGGATAGGCGTGCCCAGGCAGGTGGCCTGCAAGGTAAAGCGGGTATGGGGTGGAGGGCAGCAACGCTAACGCGCCTTGCGGGCCCGCTTGCGTGTATACATCTCGGCATCCGACAGCTGCAGCAGCGTCATGGCATCGGTATCACTTGGCGTCGAGGTGATCACGCCGACGCTGGCCCCGGGATACTGGATGCGCTCGCCGCAGACTCGGAACTCGCCGGCGGTCAGAGCCTCCAGCGCCGCCTTGAAGGCTTCACGCTCGGCCGGTGGATGCTCGCCTGCCTGGCGCACGATCACGAACTCGTCGCCGCCGAAGCGTGCCACCAGGTCGTCGGCCTGACACCCGCCGACCAGGCGGTGGGCCATCTCGATCAGGAAGCGGTCCCCCGCGTCGTGGCCATGTTGGTCGTTGATCGCCTTGAAACCGTCGAGGTCGATGAAGGCTACATGCAAGCGGCCGCCGGCGCCCGCCGCCTGCTCGAGGCGCCGCGTCAGCTCCTGGAGCAGCGCGCGGCGGTTGGCGATGCCGGTCAGCGGGTCGGTGTTGGCATGCTGGGCCAGGGTGCGGTTCTCGCTGACCAGCTGGCGCAGCAGGCGTTCGCTGTCCACGTAGCGGGCGATCAACTCGGCGAAGGTGTCCAGCGTCTCCATTGCCTCCGCCGACACCTCGATGGCCTGGTCGCTGGCCGCGCAAAGGGTGCCCAGCAGCGTCTCGTCGCCCAGGCGGATCGGTTGGCTGAGGTAGGTCTGGAGGCCGAGCTCGCGCGCCGCCTCGGAATCCCCCCAGCAGCTCGCCACGTCGGCGGTGTAGCGCTGCCCCTCGAGGATCGCCCGGCGGCAGAGGGTGTCCTCCCAGGGCACCGACAGCCCCTCGGGCAGCTGCAGACTGCCGCTGTTCCGGGCATACAACACCCGCTGCACGCCGGCCTGTTCGTCGATCAGCGTGAAGTAGGTGGAGTGCAGCCCGGTGACCTCCTCCAGCAGGCGTAGCAGCGGGCGTATTACCGCCTCCAGGCGCGCGCCGAGTACTGGCGTCTGCAGCAGCGACTGCGGGTCGACTCGGTCGTTCATTCGGCCTCCTCGGAATCCGTGGGTGTCGCGGGGCCGAGCCACTCTTCGGCGAACGCTTCGGCCGCGAGCGGACGGCCGAAGTGGTAGCCCTGGGCCTCGTCGCAGCCCATCTCGGCGAGCGCCTCGGCCTGCTCGGCGGTCTCGACCCCTTCCGCCACGGTCTTCATGCCCAGCGCCTGGGCCATGGCGATGACGGTGTCGACGATGGTGCGGTCGTGCGGGTTTGCCAGCATATGCCGGACGAAGGACATGTCGATCTTGAGCGCCTGGGCGGAGAAGCGGCGCAGGTAGGCCAGCGACGAGTAGCCGGTGCCAAAGTCGTCGATGGCCAGGGTGAAGCCCGCCTTGCGCAGTGCCTGGGTGATGACCACCGCCTGCTCGGGGTCGCGCATGAAGTCGCTCTCGGTGAGCTCAAGGGCGATGGCGGTGGTGGAGAGCCCGGCGGTCAGGCGCTGGATATGCTCGGCCAGGTGAGGGTCGGCGAACTGCTGGGCCGAGATGTTGAGCGAGAGCCTGCCGGGCAGCGTCAGCCCCTGTGCGCCCCAGGCCAGCAGCTGGCGGGTGGCCTGCTCCAGCACGCGGTCTCCCAGCGGGCGGATCAGCCCGCGCTCCTCGGCCAGGGGAATGAACTCGCCGGGGCTGACCCAGCCCCATTGGGCATCCTGCCAGCGGCACAGCGCCTCGGCGCCGGTCAGCTCCCCCGTGCGCAGGTCGATCTGGGGCTGGTAGTACAGCGCCAGGCGGTCCTCGCGGATGGCCTCGCCGAGGCGCTCGGTCATCTGCTGGCGGCGCTCCAGGTCGCGATGCATGGAGGCGCTGAAGGGGCAGACCCCATCGTCCTCGCGCTTGGCGTGATAGAGCGCGATGCTGGCCGCCTTGAACAGCTCTCCCGGCGTTCGCGCATCGCGCGGGTAACCCGCCAGGCCGATGGAGACCCGCAGCGAGAAGGCGTGGTGCTCCAGGTAGATGGGCCGTGCGATGACCCCGCGCATGCGGGCCACGCACTGTTCGATGCGTTCCGGGGTGGCATCGGGAACCAGCAGGGCGAACTCGTCGCCAGAGAGTCGCGACAGCGCTTCGCCCGGCGCCACCGAGCGCTGCAGGCGTCCCGCCAGGGTGGCCAGCAGGCTGTCGCCCAGCTGGTGGCCGTGGAGGTCGTTGATCTCCTTGAAGCGCCGGATGTCCAGCAGCAGCAGGCCCAGCGGCTTCAGCTCACGCTCGGCGGCGTCGCGCATCGCCACCAGGTCCTCCATGAAGCGCACACGGTTGGCGAGCCCCGTGGTACCGTCGAAGTAGGCGAGCTGGCGCATGCGCGAATGATCCTGGCGACGCTCCACCTCCGCCGCGGCGCCGCTGGAGAGGATACGCAACACCGAGGAGGCGAAGCCGTTGGTCTCCGGCGGTTCCCGGTAGAGCACCACGATGATGCCCACCGGCTCACCCTGGGTGTTGTCCAGGCGCCGACCGATCCAGGCGGCCTGCTCCTCGGCCAGGCCCGGCCAGCGCAGCGGCGGATCCGCCTGCTCGGCACATTCTGGCGTCGTCATCAGCGCCGCGAAGGGCGAGGCCGAAAGGTCGAAGGCGTGGTTCTCCAGGCGCCCGCCATCGCCCACCGCGCTGACGGTGGTGAGGTGGCAGGGCGCGACCGAGGCCGTGCCCTGTCGTCGGGAACCCTGCTGGGTGAAGGTGGCGATGAAGCCGGCATCGGCCTCGAGGATCTCCACCAGGTGGCGCACCAGCTTATGGAAGTAGCCGTCACCGATGCGTGTGGTGATCGCCGCCGCCACTCGCGCCACGGCATCCTGCACACGCTGGGCCTCGTACTGCTCGGTGATGTCGCTGATGAAGCCCTCCAGCACCTTCACCTCGCCCTCGGCGTCGTAGAGCGCCTGGCCCTGCTCCAGCATCCAGCGCCACTGCCCGTCGGCGATGCGCAGCCGATAGACGACCCGAAAGGGGCTGCGAGCGGCGACGCCTTCCTCGACGGCGGTATCCACTTTGGCG
Source organism: Halomonas sp. G15 (assembly GCF_021282295.1). Classification (NCBI taxonomy): domain Bacteria; kingdom Pseudomonadati; phylum Pseudomonadota; class Gammaproteobacteria; order Oceanospirillales; family Halomonadaceae; genus Halomonas; species Halomonas sp. G15. The sequence continues at coordinate 37,634 of NZ_JAJSPA010000019.1, forward strand.
CGGTCCAGCGGATGGATCAGCGCCGCGTAGCTGACCTCGCGGTTGTGCAGCAGCGCCTCGGGCCGATAGCCGGTCAGCGCCTCGGCGCCCTGGCTCACCACCAGCATGGTCCAGTCGGCGTCGTTCAGGCAGCGGTAGGCCATGCCGGGCAGGTGGTTGAGCAGCGTCTCGAGACGGCGCTCACTCTCGCGGGCCACCGCCTCGCTCCTCTGCAGCGCCTGGCTGGTCTGGCTGCGCTCTATCTGGGCGCTCGCCTGGGCCGCGGCGATATGCAGGATCTCGGATTCGAGGCCCGCCAGCTGCATGAGGCGATTGTTGAGTACCGCCAGCAGGCCCAGCGGTCGGCCGTCCAGGGCGAAGAGGGGGAGGCCCAGATAGCTCTCCGCCCCGAGCCGCTGCAGCAGCTCGTCGTCAGGGAAGCGCCGCTGAACGCCTTCGGGATAGAGGCAGACCTCCTGGCCCGCCACCGTCTCGCAGGGCGTGCCGGTCAGGTCGTAACTGAGGTTGGGTGCCAGCCCGCCCTGCGACCACACCGCCAGGGTGTGCGCGCGATGATCGTCGCCGACCCGGGCCACCAGCACGTGGTCCACGTCGAGGATCTCCGCCAGCTTCGCCACCAGGGTGACGAAGAAGGTATCGCCGGTGGCGCGGCTCATCCCGTCTGCCAACAGCCGGAAGGCGGCTTCGGCGGTCACGCGGGCTTGCATCGCTTCATCCTTGTTCCAATGGTACTCCAGGCACACGACCACCATAGCATTTCGGCACAGTGCGCAAGGTGAAGCTTACTTCGCCTCCGCGTCGTCCGATTGATGCCTGGGCTGCCATCCAATGGCTCTCTTGCCTTTCACTTCCCGTGTGATGGCGTTACCGGAATCGTCCATTGGTCTCAGTACGATCTGCCATGTAGGCAGGGATTGCCCCGGCTCCGCTGCCTTACGCCTGGCATATCCATGTTTGGCTATGCTTTTCAATACATTGATTTTATGGGGTTTGATTTAGGGTTTTTCTATACTTACCGAACGAGTGAGGTATGCCCTCCAACTCCCTCGGTATTGGCCGAGCCGCTGAGGCAGCGATCACACTTGCCGGTCACGTCATGCGGACTCAGGTGAAGATCATGTCGCAAACCACCGGCGCGGCCGAACGGACGCCCTATACCGAAGCGGCTGCCTTCAAGCCATTCTCCCTCGTGCTGGGGCTCGTCATTGGCCTGGGGGTGTTCTTCCTGCTGCCCGAGTCATTGGCCGTCAACGCCCGTATCGTGGCGGCCATCGCCATGCTGATGGCCACCTGGTGGATGACCGAGGCCATCCCGATCCCTGCCACCTCGCTGCTGCCACTGGTGCTGTTCCCCTTCTTCGACATCGCCTCGGTGGGGACCACGGCCTCACCCTATGCGCACAGTATCGTCTTCCTGGTGCTGGGCGGGGTGCTGCTCGGCCTGGCGACGCAGCGCTGGAACCTGCATCGACGCTTCGCCCTGCTGACGGTGCTCACCGTGGGCACCAGGCCCGCGCAGATCGTCTTCGGGCTGATGTTCGCCAGCTGGTTTATCACCATGTGGGTCAGCAACACCGCCACCGCGGTGATCATGGTGCCGATCGGCGGCTCCATCATTGCCCTGGTGAAGTCGCTGGGGAATGGTGAGGACACGCCCAAGTTTTCGGCCGCCGTTCTGCTGGGTATCGCCTACGCCATCACCATCGGCTCCATGGCGACACTGATCGGTCAGCCGCCCATGGCGCTGATGCGCGCCTACATGGAAGACACCCATGGCCTGTCCATCGGCTTCGGCCACTGGATGCTGATGGGCGTGCCGTTCTCCGCCACCATGCTGGTACTGGCCTGGTTCGTGCTGAACAAGGTCGTGTTCCGTGCCGAGGTCGAGGACATCAAGGGCGGCCGGCAGATGATCGAGTCCGAGCTCAAGGCCATGGGGCGACTGACCCCGGAAGAAGGGCGGGTGCTGATGGTCTTCGCCGGGGCGGTCTTCTGCTGGGTGTTCCTGCCGCTGATCGCAAGGATTCCTGCGGTGCAGGGCGCGCTGCCGTGGCTCTCCAACATCAACGACACCAGCGTAGCGATCCTGGCCGCGATCCTGATGTTCGTGATTCCGGCCTCCAGGGGGCAGGGCGCGCTGCTGGAGTGGACGGCCACCCGCGACGTCCCCTGGGGCGTACTGATCCTGTTCGGGGGTGGCCTGACCCTGTCAGCGCAGTTCACGGCCACCGGGCTGAGCATCTGGATCGGTGAGAGTGTATCGGGCCTGTCGGGGCTCCCGCCGATCATGATTCTGGCCGTCACCGCCATCGTGATCATCCTGCTCACTGAGCTGACCAGTAACACGGCCACGGCGGCGGCCTTCTTCCCGATCATGGGGGCCATAGCCGTCGGGCTGGGTATCGAGCCCTTCCTGATGACCATCGTGGTGACCTTCGCCGTCAGCTGTGCCTTCATGCTGCCGGTGGCGACACCTTCCAACGCCGTCGCCTTCGCCACTGGGGATCTGCCGATCAAGAACATGATCCGCGCCGGCATCTGGCTCAATGTGATCGGCCTGCTGGTGATCATGGTGGCGCTCTACACCATCGTGCCACTGGTCTTCGACGTCTCGTTCTAACCTGATAAGCGATGCTCTCGACGGCGCCCTTGTGGCGCCGTCGTCCTTCGTTTACCTCGTCTCCCTGTCCCCTTTCCAGAGGGTTCCCCTCACGGACCCTCCAGCTCCCACCATCCGGCCATGGTCTTCCCGCCCCAAGTTTGATGAGATAGGTGCCAGTCACCACGGCCGTCTGAGACGGCCGGCTCATCGCACAGGGAACCGCCATGACCACCTTCGACAGCACCAAGCGCTCGCTGCCCGATGGTGCTCTCGCCCAGTAACCACCGAGGCCCGGAAAAGACAGGGACAGCACCGATGCCTACTTACGGAAATATCCTCCTCCGACAGGACGAGAATGGCGCCTTCACCACCGCCCGGCGGGCACCGCTTGGCTTCACCGATGGCCGCAACGAGGCCTGGCTTCGGGATCTGCTCGCCGGCAACCCGGACCTGCTGCCCATCGAGGAGGTAGATTCCTCCTTCGCCCCGCTGGTACCGCTGTGTACCGAGCTTTCGACCGAGGCCGGCCCGGTGGATGCGGTCTTCATCAGCCCTTCGGGCCGGCTGACGCTGGTGGAGTGCAAGCTGTGGCGCAACCCCGAGGCGCGGCGCAAGGTGATCGCCCAGATCCTCGACTACGCCCGGGCCGTGTCCAGCTGGAGCTACGCCGACCTGCAGCGCAGGGTCGCCACTGCCACGGGGCGCAAGGGCAACGTGCCCTTCGAGGCCGCTCGGGAGCTGCAGCCGGACCTCGACGAGGCCGCCTTCGTGGATGCCACCGCCCGCGCCCTGCGCGAGGGGCGCTTCCTGCTGCTGATCGCCGGCGGCGGCATCCGCGAGGGCATCACCGGCATGGCGGACCTGATCACCCGCAACGCCGCTCTCGGCTTTAGCTTCGGTCTGGTGGAGGTCGCCCTTTACCAGTTCGGCGAGCAGGGCCTGGTGGTCCAGCCGCGGGTGGTGGCCAGGACCGAGACCCTCGAGCGCACCTTCGTGCAGCTGCAGTCCAGCGATGGCGGCGCGCTCCAGGAGGTCACAGAGGAGGGAGACGTCGAGGTGGGAGGCGAAGCCCCCTCAATGAGCGACGAACGCGCCTGGTGGGAGCCGCTAACGCGCATCACCTTCGACGACCCGGAGCAGGAGTCGCCGACCTACCGGCCCCGCAACCATGTCCGGGTAGCCATGCCCTATCCGGGGATCTGGCTTACCGCCTACCGTTCGATGGGAGATGGCGTCTGCGGCGTGTTCTTCACCGGGGCAAAGTCGGAGGCCAGGCAGGTGCTCGACCGCCTCAACGAGGAGCGCGAGCAGATCCTCGCCGAGCTCCCGGAAGGCGCCGACAACCGGCGCTCCAGTGGCCAGCCCGGTTACGCCAGCTATGCTCGACTCAGTGACTTCGCCAGCGACGACGAATGCCGTGAGTGGCTGGCGCAGCAGCTCAACCAGTTCGTCAACGCCCTGCGCCCGCGGTTGAAGGCAATGGGCCACTGACGCGGCTTTGAGCCGAGGGAGCGCCTCGATGAATCGGTATCGCACCACAGGATCACAGGGCAGCGCCGAGCCCGGCTCAGGTGGCCGGGTCATGGCCAACAAGCTCGGCATCACCGATCAGGAGAGCCTGGACGAGGCCGAAGCCGAGCTGCTGCTGAAGCTGTACGAGGAGGTATTCGGCTCATTGGCAGAGGATCAGCCGCTTGATACCGCACTGCTCAAGCACTGGCATCAGCGCTGGCTCGGCAGCCTCTACGACTGGGCGGGAGAAGAGCGCCAGGTCAACCTGGAGAAGGATGGCTTCCCCTTCGCCGCCGCGAGACAGCTGCCCTTTCTGCTGCGCGAGCTGGATCAGAAGTGGCTGAGCCGGCTGACGCCTTGCAACGGCATGAGCCGCGAGGAGGCGATAGGCGCCATCGCCCAGGTCCACGTCGAGCTGATCCTGGTGCATCCCTTCAGAGAGGGAAACGGCCGCATAGCCCGTCTACTGGCCGATGCCATGGCCTATCAGGCGGGGCTGGGGCTACTGAATTACGATGACTGGAGAGTGAACAAGGAGGCCTACATCCAGGCCATCCATGCCGGACTCGCCGGCGACTATGCGCCGATGGTGGAGCGGGTCAGGCAAGCGGCAGGGACTTGAAGCGGGACTTGCCGGAGCGAAGACGGGCTTCGATGCCGCGGCTGGCCTCGCCGGTTTCCACGGCGGTAGAGGAGGCGACGCTCTTCAGGAGGGCGTCACGGCTCACGGTACGGCGCTTCTTGGGGGAGCGGGATGTGGTCATGCCTGTCTCTCCTTGCTGATATGCTCATTTTACGCGCATACCGCGCCCCCTGCATCAAACACCTACAGCACCTTGGAGTCACGGTATGGCAGGACCCGAGAACACGGATGTCGAGAAGCCCTTTATCGACCAGCTGGTGGGGCAATGCTGGGAGTTCCTTGCCGGCTCGGTGACGATCCCGCCGTGATCCACCTCGAGAACTTCGCCCAGGTGGTGATGGAGCCCCTGCTGCGCGAGCGGCTAAATGAGAAAGATCAACCTGTGTGATGGCGCCAGGCTGGAAGAGCACGCCCAACGCACGGGTGTGGCCCATCACGGCATACAGCCAAAGCGGAGATCTACGAGGGAAAACCGTCAGGCAAAGAAAAAGCCGCTGATTTCTCAGCGGCTTTTTGCAATGCGGTGGCGGAGGGGGAGGGATTCGAACCCTCGAAGCCTTTCGACTTACACACTTTCCAGGCGTGCTCCTTCGACCACTCGGACACCCCTCCGCATTGTGGTTCTCACGCCCGGGCAGCTGGGCCTTTCGCGTCAGAACGGCGCATATATTATCGACCTAAGTGCGCGAATGCAAGCGGTTTCCTGGCTGCGGCCATTGGTGCCCACAGCTCGGGAGCTGCATAGCGTCCCGGGCTGTGCCGGGGTGCGCCGGTCCGCTATGCTGGGGGCGAATCCACGACAGGGAGAGTCCCATGTCCTTACGCACCATGTCATTGCCCCCCATGCTCGCCGGCCTGCTGCTGGCACTGCCTATGACTGCCCTGGCCGAGACGCCCAACATCGTGCCCGGGGAGTGGGAGTTCACCAGTACTACCTCAGTCTCCGGCGACCTGCCGATCCCTGACCAGACAGAGACGACCCGCGAGTGTATCGCCCAGGGTGACCTCGCCGATCCCGACTTCCAGATGATCGAGGAAGAGGAGGGGTGCGAGCTGCTCGAGCACAATGTCGGTGTCGATGGCATGGACTACCGCATGGTCTGTGAGGCCGAGGGTGGTCAGGCGGACATCGTCGGCCATATGGACTTCCTCGGCGAGACCACCGAGGGCCGCGTGGAGGTTACCGTCCAGTCGCCGCAGATGGGCGAGATGGAGATGGTTACCGAGGTCGAGGGCCGTCGCATCGGCGACTGCTGACAGCGATCATGCTGGTTGCAACGCAAGACGGCCACCCGTAGGTGGCCGTCTTGCGTTGAGTGGGCTCAATGCCCTTCCGGGGTGGCCTCCATCTCCTGCTCCAGGCGCCTGGCCACATCGCCGGGAGAGCCGGTGCGACGTGCCAGCAGGTCGTAGGCCACCGGCACCACGAACAGTGTGAACAGGGTGGCGGCGGCCAGGCCACAGAGGATGACGATGCCGATCACCAGGCGGGTCTCGGCGCCGGCGCCACTGGAGATGATCAGCGGCACAGCGCCGGCCATGGTGGTGGCAGCGGTCATCACGATGGGGCGCAGGCGAGTTACCGAAGCCTCCACCAGTGCCTCGTGGAAGTCCATGCCCTGATCGCGCAGCTGGTTGGCGAACTCCACGATCAGGATGCCGTTCTTGGCGGCGAGCCCCACCAGCATCACCAGCCCCACCTGGCTGTAGATGTTCAGCGACTGGCCGGTGACATAGAGCCCCAGCAGGGCGCCGCAGATTGCCAGGGGCACGGTGAGCATGATCACGAAGGGGTGTACGAAGCTCTCGAACTGGCCTGCCAGCACCAGGAACACCACCAGGATTCCCAGCCCCAGCAGGAAGCCGGTGGCGCCGCTCGCCTCCTGGTAGTCCCGCGAGGCGCCCTTGACGTCGGTCTGGGCCTCGGGCGGCAGCAGCTCACGCACCGTCTCCTCGAGATACTCCAGGGCCTCGCCCAGCGGATAGCCGTCGGCCAGGTCCGCCTCGAGGGTGATGGCGCGAACCCGGTTGAAGCGGTTCAGTGTGCTGGGGCCGGCGAAGTCGGAGATGCTCACCAGGCTGGCCAGGGGAATCAGCTCCCCGCTGCGCTGTGAGCGCACGCGCAGGCTCTCCAGGCTCTGCGGGCTGGGGCGCGCGCCGGGTTCGCCTTCGAGGATGACATCGTACTCCTCGCCGTCGTCGATATAACGGGTCGCGGTGCGCCCGCCCAGCAGGGTCTCCAGGGTGCGGCCGATCTCGGTGACGGTAACGCCCAGTTCGGCGGCCCGTTCGTAGTCGATGTCGACTTCGAGCTGGGGCTGACTCTCCTCGTAGTCGCTGTCCAGGCCGGTCAGGCGAGGGTTGTCCTCACGAATATGCTCGAACAGGGTGTCGCGCCACTCGGCCAGCTCTTCGTAGGTGCCGCCGCCGAGCACGAACTGCACCGGCTTCTCGACACTCGAGCCGAAACCCTGGCGCATCACCGGGAAGGCGCGAACACCGGGCAGGTCGGCGAGGTTGCGTCGGATCTCGTCCATGATCGCCCACGCCGAGCGCCGCTCGCCCCAGTCGGCCAGGTTGACGATCACGAAGCCGCTGTTGAAGTTCTCGATATTGCCCCAGCCGCGTGGCGCGCGTACCACCACACGGTCGACTTCACCGGTCTCGAGCATCGGCAGCAGCCGTGCCTCGATCTCGTCCATATAGTCGAGCATGTAGTCATAGGTGGCGCCGGGGGGGCCGTTGACCAGTACCCAGAAGTTGCCGCGATCCTCCTGGGGGGTGTACTCGTTGGGCAGCTCGGCATTCAGCCAGACCATGCCGCCGATCACTCCGAGCAACAGCGCCACCACCAGCAGGCGCAGCTTGAGGGCCCGCTCGAGGAGTCGCCGATAGACGCAACGCGAGTGCTCCAGTGCCCACTGCACGCCACGGGCGAGGCGTCCCTCGTGCATGCCCGACTTGAGGATCTTGGACGCCATCATCGGTGTCAGGGTCAGCGCCAGCAGGCTGGAGATAGCCACGGCGGCGGCCAGGGTCAGGGCGAACTCCGAGAACAGTCGGCCGATATCACCCTCCAGGAAGCTCAGCGGCACGAACACCGCGATCAGCACCAGGGTGGTGGCGATCACCGCGAAGGCGATCTGACGGGTGCCGCGGAAGGATGCTACCAGCGGCGTCTCGCCGTGGTCGTGCATGCGGCGGTGGATGTTCTCCAGCACCACGATGGCATCGTCGACGATCAGGCCGATGGCCAGCACCAGCGCCAGCAGGGTCAGCAGGTTGATGGTGAAGCCCATTGCCGCCAGGGCGCCGAAGGCGCCGATCAGGGCGATGGGCACGGTGACCGCGGGGATCAGGGTGGTGCGCAGGTTGCCCAGGAACAGGAAGATCGCCACCACCACCAGGCCCATGGCAATGAACAGGGTCTGCACCACCTGGGAGATGGCCCCCTCGACGAATACCGAGGAGTCGAAGTTCAGCGCCAGCGTCATGCCCTCGGGGAGTCCCGGCTGCTGCCGCGCCATTTCGGCCTGCACCTCCCGGGAGATCTCCAGCACGTTGGCGGTGGACTGCTTGACCATGCCCAGGCCCACCATGGGGGTGCCATTGCCGCGGAAGATGGTGCGCTCCTCCACGGCGCCGATCTCCACCCGGGAGATATCGCCCAGGCGTACCAGGTAGCCGTCGTCGGCCTCGTCCAGCACCAGGCTGCGGAAGTCCTCGGGCGTGGCGAAGCCGCGCGGCAGGCGCACGATGAACTGGCGCTCGCTGGATTCGATGGAGCCACCGGGAAGCTCGACGTTGTCGGCGCGCAGGGCGTCCTCGACGTCGCCGGCGGTGAGGCCGCGGGCCGCCATGGCATCGGCGTCGAGCCATACGCGCATGGCGTATTCTCGGCCGCCGCCGATGATCACCCGCGACACGCCGGGCTGGATCGAGAAGCGATCGACCAGGTAGCGGTTGGCGTAGTCGGTGAGCTCGGCCATGGTGTAGCCCTCGCCGGAGAGCGACAGCCAGATCACCACCTCGGAGCTGGAGTCGGCCTTCTCGACCTCGGGCGGGTCGGCCTCATCGGGCAGGTTGCCGGCGGCGTCGGAGATGCGATCGCGGATATCGTTGGCCGCCGAGTCGATGTCCTGGTCGAGACCGAACTCGATGTTGATGCTGGAGCGTCCGTCCTGGCTGGAGGAGGAGATCACCTGGATGCCGGAGACGCCGGCGATGCGATCCTCGAGCACCTGGGTGATGCGGGTCTCCACCACGCTGGCTGAGGCGCCCGGATAACGGGTATCGACACTGACGATAGGCGGGTCGATGGAGGGATACTCCTGCAGCGGCAGGCGCTGCAGGGCGAGCAGGCCGAAGGCCACGATCAGGGCGGCCAGCACGGTAGCCAGCACCGGCCGCTGGACGGAGATATCGGAGAGGCGCATCAGCCGTTGGCCCCTGCATCGTCACGGTCCTGGCGCAGCAGCTCGGGGACGCTGGTGCTCTCGTCGAGAATGCCCAGCAGGCGAGTCGGCTGGCCGTCGCGCACGCGCTCGGTGCCATGGGCCACCACCAGCTGGCCCACATCCAGCCCGTCGAGGACCTCTACCTCGCCCTGCCGACGGGCGCCGATGGTGATCTCGCGGCGTGTCACCCGGTGCTCGTCACTCGGCTCGAGGGTGAGCACGAACTGGCGGCGTCCCTGGGGGATCAGCGCCGACTCGGGAATCACCATGGCCTGGCGGGCCTCGCGCTCGACCGCCACGTTCATCAGCATGCCGGGACGCAGCTGGCCGTCGGGGTTGTCGATCTGTGCCCGCACGGTGATGCTGCGGCTGACCGGATCAACGCGGGTGCCGATGGTGTCGATCTCCCCCTGGAACGCGGTGTCGGGATAGGCGGCACTGGTGGCGCGCAGTGCCAGGCCCGGCGTGATCTCGCCCAGGGCCCGTTCCGGCAGGGTGAAGTCGAGCTTCATCACGTCGAGCTTGTCGAGGGTGACGAGCTCGGCGCCAGGGGTGACCAGGGTGCCCACGCTGACGTTGCGAAAGCCGACCCGCCCGGCGAAGGGGGCGTGGATGCGGTAGTCGGCCAGCCGCGCTTCCAGGCCCTGGATCTCGGCCTCGATTTGTCGCAGCCGCGCCTGGGCATCCTCCAGGTCACCCCGCGGTGCCAGGTTGCGTTCCTGCAACTGGCTAAGGCGATTGACGGCGTTGCGGCGCTCCTCGCGCAGGGCCTGGGCGGCCCGCAGGTCGGCCTGGGCCTCGTCATCGGCGAGGCGGACCAGCAGCTGCCCTGCCTCGACGCTGTCACCATCCCGGAAGTTCAGCTCGCGCACCACGTCGGTCACGGTAGCCGAGAGTGTCACGCTCTCGTCGGCGCGCAGGGTGCCCAGCGAAGCCAGTGGATCGGACCAGGGAGCCAGGCGCACCTCGGCGGCGATCACCGCGGTGGGCTGCTGGGCCTGGAGTGGCATGGCCACCACCAGCAGCAGGCCCAGCAGCAGGGGCAGGAGTCTTGGGACGTGGCGTAGGGGCATGGGGGCAGTCTTGTCGGTGGACGGTGGCTGGCGGTGTTCGCGCGATACTTGTACAGCGTAAACGGGGGCGGGCCGGGAGAGTGTGGCAATAATTCACAAGCCGGTATGCCGCCACTACCCCTACAATGTACAAGTCTTGTATATGTTTTGCCACCCTCGGCCTGGCCCGGCGTGACTGCTAGAATGCGCGCCTCGCCGTTGGCGGTACAGGCAATAGCCGGGAGGGCTTGAGGGTGACATACGATGTGGTGGTGATCGGCGCCGGTGCCGCCGGCCTGATGTGCGCACTTACCGCCGGATATGCGGGGCGACGGGTGCTGGTGGTGGACCATGCCAACAGAGCTGGCAAGAAGATCCTGATGTCCGGTGGTGGGCGCTGCAATTTCACCAACCTCAACTCCACGCCGGCCAATTTCTTCTCCGCCAATCCCCACTTCTGCATCTCGGCACTGAAGCGCTACCGGCCCGAGCACTTTGTCGAGCTGGTGGAGCGCCACGCCGTCGAGTACGTGGAGAAGGCCCCGGGGCAGCTGTTCTGCGCCGATTCCAGCAAGGAGATCGTGCGCGTGCTGCTCACCGAGTGCGAGTGGGCCGGAGTGGAGATTCGCCTGAAGACGCGTATCGACGCGGTGGAACGGCGGGGGGAGGGCGTCCGTCTGGCGACGTCCTCGGGTACGCTCGATGCCGGTGCCCTGGTGGTGGCCAGCGGTGGACTGTCGATTCCCAGCATGGGGGCCAGCGGCTTCGGCTACGAGATCGCCCGCCAGTTCGGCCTGGCGGTGACCGAAACGCGCCCCGCGCTGGTGCCCTTCACCCTGACCTCGCAGTGGAAGGCGCGCGCCGAGGCGCTGGCCGGGGTGAGCTGCGAGGTGGAGGCCAGTTGCCGGGGTGGGCGTTACCGTGAGCCGATGCTGTTCACCCATCGCGGCCTCTCCGGCCCGTCCATGCTACAGGTCTCGAGTCACTGGCAACCCGGCGACGAGATCGTCATCGATCTGCTGCCCGGTGAAGATGCCTTCGCGGCGCTGTGCACCGCCCGCGACGCGACCCCGAAGCGGCGCCTCTCCACCTGGCTCGGTGAGCGCCTGCCGAAACGGCTGGCCCAGGCGCTGGTGGAGTGGCAGGGCGATGACGGGGTGCTGGCGGAGTGCGGCAACGCTCGCCTGCAAGCCTGGACCGAGGCGCTCAATCGCTGGCGTCTCAAGCCCGCCGGCACCGAGGGGTGGCGCACCGCGGAGGTGACACTGGGCGGGGTCGATACCCGTGCCATTTCGTCCCGGGACTTCGCGGTGGCGGGGCTGCCTCAGCTGCGTTTCATCGGCGAGGTGCTGGATGTGACCGGGGAGCTGGGGGGGCACAACTTCCAGTGGGCCTGGGCCAGCGGGGTGGCCTGCGGCCAGAGCCTGTAGGCTATGCCCGGCATAGGCAGACCCGAAAGTAGGCGGTGCTCAGCTCAGTCGCTGGGCAACCTCTTCCCATAACTGGTGGTAGGCCTGGGCGGCGGCGGTGCGCGGCGCGAAACTGCGCAGTGGGGCGCGTTCGAGCCCCATGCGCTCAACCACACTGGCGCTCGGGATGGTATGCGAGAGACGCAGCGGCCAGTGCTCCGGCAGCGAATCGATGATCTCGCGGTGCAGGGTGCGGCGGCGGTCGGCCAGGGTGATGAAGGGCCATACCGGGCAGGGAATATCACGCTCGTCGAGGAAGTCACGCAGCTGCTCCAGGGTGCGTAGCGACAGCACCGTGGGCACGATGGGCACCAGCAGCGCATCGACGCTGGCGAAGACGCTCTCGGAGAGGGTCGAGAGACTGGGCGGGCAGTCCAGGATCACCAGGTCGTAGTCATCGCGGATCGGCTTGAGGATGCGCCGGAGCTGGTTGTCGTGCCGTTCGGCGAGCAGGTGGTCCAGTTCGCGTGAGGCCAGCGCCGCCGGCAACAGGTCGAGGTTCTCGACCTGGGTGGCGCGGATCACCTTGTCGTAGGCGGCCTTGCCCTTGACCAGCCGGGCGACCCCGCCGCGGACCTTGGGTTTGGCGCGCAGATAGAAGGTGGTGGCCGCCTGGGGGTCGAGGTCCCAGAGCAGTACACGCTGACCGGCGGCGGCCGCCTCGGCGGCCAGGTTGACCGCCGAGGCGGTCTTGCCGACGCCGCCCTTGATGCTGTAGAGGGCCAGCATGCGCAAGACGCATCTCCTGTGTCAGTAAGGCGAATAGTGATTCTATCAGGCCGCCACCGCCCCCATATGACAGAAGTATGACGGCTTGGTGTCACGCCAGATAGCGGCCGCCGGCGGCGATGGCGCTGGTCAACATGCCGAGGATCAGGTTGAGCCCCACCAGGCGGCGGATGCTGGCCAGCTGCTGGCCGCCTTCCGGCCAGGCCTCGGTGTCCACCGCCCGTTGCAGGCGCTGCCAGGGCACGAACCACAGGTGAAGATAGATGGCCATCATGGCCAGGCCCAGCGCCAGCATCAGGTGGATATGCCAGCGTGCTCCGGCCATGCCGCCGAACACCGCGAAGAGCATCCACAGTCCGGTGGCCAGCAGGACTGCCACGGCGGCCCACACCCAGGGGAAGAAGCGCGCGAATACGCCACGCCACAGGGTCAGCCGAGCGGGTGGCTCCAGCTGGCTGGCGGCTACCGGACGCAACACGATCCAGGCGAAGAACATGCCGCCGACCCAGATCACGGCGGCGAGAACGTGCAGGGTGATGGCGAGCGTCATGGGCGGCTCCTCGGGTCGAATCAGGCGAAGTGGCAGGGCGTGTCCCTGTCGGCACCATACCCCAGGCTAGCCCCCTGCCCAGGCGTGCAGGAGCGTGCCCTGGCGGTGGCCGGCACCCCGCGGCATCATGGGAGCCGTTTGGCTTGGCAACGAGGTCGTGATGAAGAAAGTGCTGTTGGTAGCGCTGCTGGCCCTGGCGGGCCTCTCCTGGTTCGAGGGAACGCTGGATTGGCGCGGTGGCGGTGAGCCACCCGCCGTGGAGCAGCAGCTGCCGGGGCAGGCGCAGATCGACGCGACCCTGCGGCTGATCGAGCGCGGCGGTCCCTTCCCCCACTCCCAGGACGGCACCACCTTCTTCAACCGCGAGGGCCACTTGCCGCAGGAACCACGGGGCTACTATCGCGAATACACCGTGGAGACCCCGGGGCTGTCCCATCGCGGGGCTCGCCGCATCGTGACCGGTGGCCAGCCACCCGAGGTCTTCTACTACACCGATGACCACTACGATTCGTTCCGGGTACTGGAGGATCGACGTTGACTGCCCCGCTGACCTCGCTCGAAGCCCTGGCTCGCTATCTGGAAGATCCGGCCCATGCCGGGGTGTATGGCATCGAGGCGTCGCATGCCGCGGGGCTGGACGCGGAGACGGCCGGCACAGTGGGGCTCGACTGGCGTGGCCTGGCGTCGGCGCCGTTCTGGAGCCGCGAGGCGCTGCTCGATGGCCTGGCCGAGAGCCTGGCGTTTCCCGATTACTTCGGGCGCAACTGGGATGCCGCCTGGGATTGCCTGACGGAGCTGGAGTGGGAGACGGGGAGGGCCCGGGTGGTGGTGGTGCCGGTCGCTGCTGCCGATGTGGCCGCCATGGCCGCCTTCCTGGAGTTGATGCAGGATGCCGCCGAGCACTGGGCGTCCCGCGGGCATGCACTGACCACGGTGATTCTCTGGGAGGGGGAGGCTCCGTCCTGGGCTCTGGAGTTGCCGGCGCTGCCCTTGGAGGCGCCGGGGCTCAGCGCAGCAGGCGCCGGACTCGGTTGACTACCAGGGCCCCGGCGGTGGCGCGGCGGCCGAGACGCAACAAGCGTCCCGGATGCCGGCCGATTCGAAACAGCAGCAATCCTCCGGCGGCATAGAGCGGCGCCTTGAAGCGCATCAGGTTGCGCCAGCCGTCATCGATGGGCCGGGTGGCGCTTCGCCAGAGGCTCGCCGCAACCAGGATATCCACGCGCTGCTGCTCGATTTGCGCCTCCAGTTCCGCCTTGGTGACGGTGCGGGAGGGGCGGTTAGTCGTCATGTCGACTCTCCCGACGATCCTGTTCGACCAGGTCGCGGTCGGTTGCGAGGTGCTTCAGGGTGCTGGCCAGCAGGGTACGCCGCCGGGCCAGCTGCAGTACTCGCAGGCACAGCAGCAGGCCTCCTCCCAGCAGCACTCCGGCGCTGACGCCGATGGCAGTCAGCCGGTAGCTATCCCAGAAGGCCACGATCACCAGGGTAGTGAGTACCGCGATGCCAAGCAGCAGCAGTATCATTGCCAGCCCGGCAAGCAGCAGCATGCCAACCAGGCGAGCGCGTTCCTCTTCCAGCTCCAGCACGGCGAGACGCAGGCGCGTCTCGCCGGTTGCCAGCAGGCTGCCCAACAAGCGCCTGCCGGCAGTGAAAACCCGCTGAGCCGGTCCCTGGCTGGATGCCATCAGCGACGCCCGATAAGCATGCCGATCACGACCCCTACACCGGCGCCGATGCCGATGCTGGTCCAGGGGTTGTCGCGGACGTAGCGATCGCAGGCATCCACCTGGTGGTCGAGAGTCTCACGGGCTTCCCCGTAGAGGCGCTCGCCGCGAGACTCGAGACGCTCGCGGGTTTCCTTGAGACGCTTCTCGGCTCGTGAACGCAGCTCCTTGATATTGCTGCGTGAGTCGTCGGCGGTGGCGCTGACCAGCTCCTCGATGGTCTGGCTGAGGTGCTGCAGGTCTTCCTTGAGCTGCTCGGTGGATTCTTGGGTGCGATTGGCCATGTGAGTCTTCCTGTGACAGTGGGTGACAGGCCCAGCATAGCAGCCGGGGCTCGGCTTGACAATGCCCCGGCGGCGGATGCTTGACGCCGATCAGGGCTAGCGCAGCAGACCGCTGCTGGGTGAGAACAGCGGGTTGAGGCTGAAGCCCAGGCTCAGGCGCTGTGTGTTCTGGTCGTAGTCGATCAGGCTCTCGCCGTAGCCGTGGTAATACTGCACGTGGGCGCGCACCTTGCTGTCGAAGAGCGGCCAGGAGTAGTCGAACTGGCCCCCCATGTGTCCCGCCCCGGGGTTGCCGCGCACCATCAGGCTGAGCTCGTTGTCGCCGAAGCGCCGGGCCAGCGTGATATCACCGTAGCCCATGTAGCGCTCGATATCGGGGTTGTCGTCATCGCCGGTGGTCTCCGGCAGACGGTAGTGGGGGGCCAGGCTCACCGCCCAGTCGCCACGCTGGAAGATCGTTTCCAGGTAGAGGCGGTTCCAGCTGCGCGACAGCTCGTTGGAGCGGCCGTTGGACTGGTGGTTGATGGACAAGCGATTGCGGATGTTGGCCCAGCCCAGCAGTTGCCAGTCGTTGTCGAAGCTCAGGAAAACCTCGGGTTCGTAGTTGGTCTCGCGGAAGGGCGAGGAGTCGTCGGTGTTGTAGGCTTGCCACCAGCTGCGCTGGGTATAGGCGAAGTACAGGTCCCCGGTGTTGCCGAACAGCCCTTCGGCGAGGGCGACCTTGGCGCTGAACTGGAACTTCAGCTCGTTGCGCTCCATGTTGTCTTCGCCGGTCAGCTCGCTATAGGCCGCATGGTTGGGCTTTCGGTTATAGGTGAACGGAAACAGGTAGTTGCGCCGGTAGGCGGTGATGGCATAGGGATTCCGATTGGAGGCCTGTTCCAGCTGGCGCCGCCCGGCGGCCTCGACCACGGCGATGTCGCCCGGGGCGATCGCCGGAGGTGAGGGCCAGGTGAACTCCCCGGCGCCCGCCGTAGCGGAAGCTGGCTCCTCTTCCAGGGCCTCGAGCCTTGCCTGCACTTCGGCGGCTTCGTTGTGCAGCTCGACCAGTCGCGCTTCCAACGCGGCGCGGTCGGCCTCATCGGAGGCTGCCTGGGTAGTGCCGGCGGCAAGCAGGGACAGGGCAGCAAGGACAGCGGTGCAAAGCGGCAAGCGCATGGAGAGGGTCCGGGTGCAGGATTAGACCTTTGTTCTACCATGCCCGCGAGACAAGTCAACCATCGGGCCGCCTGGCGATTGCCATGCCGCGAGCGTGGGCGGAGAATCGACGACCAGTGAAACCGACAGGAGAGCGGCGTGGACGGACGGTCAGGCGGTAGAGCCGGTGTTTTCGGATGGCGCCCAGCGGCATGCTGGCTATGGGGGCTGATGTGGCTAGCCCTGGCGCTGCCGGCCCTGGCACAGCAGGACCAGGATCCGCTACCCGAGCGTGCCGCCGTGGAGGAGCGGCTGGCCGCGCTGGAGCAGAGCGGAGGCGAGGGCGAGGAGGCCATCTCGAACGACGACCAGGCCGCCATCGACCGGCTCACGGAGACCCTGGCCGACCTGGATGCCCTGGCCGAGCTCGAGCAGCGTCGTGAGGCTCTCGAGAACCGTGTGGAGCAGGCCCCCCAGGAGCTGCTGCGCCTGGAGCGCGAACTGGAGAGCGAGGAGGCGGCGGCCACCCGTGTCTCCGCCGCTGAACTGAATGAACTGAGCCTCGACGAACTGGAGACCCGCCAGCAGGAAGCGGTGGTGGAACTGCAGCGCCTCCAGGATCGCCTCGCCGAGGTCAATGCGCAGCTGCTTACCGCCCAGACCCTACCGGAACGCGCCCAGAAGGCTATCGCCGATGCCATGCAACGGGTGGAACAGGCGCGACGCGACCTCGACGAACTGGATGTCAACGATGTCGCCGCGGACGATCCCAGGCGCTGGCAGCGCCAGGTGGCCCGGGCCCTGGCCGAGGCGCGGCTGCTCTATCACCAGCGCGAGCTGGGTACCAATACCCGCATGCGTGAGCTGGACCAGCGACGCCAGGAGCTGTTGACGCGGCAGCAGGCGCGTCAGGAGGCGGAGCTTGCGCTGCTGCAGAATGTCATCGAACGCAAGCGGAGACTGGCCTCCGAACAGGCTATCGCCGATGCGGTCCGGGATGATCCGCTGCTGGAGGAGGGGCATCCGGTGCTGGTGAGTGCCCAGCAGGTCAACCGCACCCTCAGCCAGGAGCTGCTGCGCGCCAACGATCGCAGTAACGTCCTGGTGCGCGAGAGTCTTATGGTACGCAGCAAGCTCGATCAGGTGCGCCAGCTGGAGCGTAGCCTCAACGAGCAGATCGAGGCGATTCGCGGTTCGACCCTGCTGGCGCGCATCCTGCGGGAGCAGCGCCGTGCGCTGCCCCAGGTGGAGTCGCAGCGCGACCTGCAGGACGAGATCGCCGATCTGCGGTTGCGCCAGTTCGACCTGGCGCGCCAGCGCGACCAGTTGCGCGAGGGGGAGCGCATGGCCAACCAGCGCCTGGCGGAGGCGGGAGTGGAGAGCAACGCGGAGCTGGTCGACTCTCTGCAGCGCCTCTATCAGTCCCGTCGCGAACTGGTCGACCGGCTAGAGCAGACCTATGGCAGCCTGCTCAGCTCGGCCATCGAGCTGCAGCTCAACCAGCAGCAGTTGCTGGAGACCTCTCGCGGGCTGCGTAGCACCATCGATGAGCAACTGTTCTGGGTCGCCAATACGCGCCCGCTGGGTCTGGCTTGGGTTCGCCAGCTTCCCGACAACCTCGCTCTGGAGTGGCGTGAAGGGGAGTGGCGCCAGGTGCTGCCCACCACCTGGAACCTGCCGTCGGCGGGGGCCCTGGCGGGATTGCCGCTGTTGCTGCTGGCGACCTTTTTGCTGTGGAGACGTCGGCGCCTCCAGACGCGTCTCGCCCGTCTGCATGAGCAGATAGGGCGCCTGCGCAGCGATAGCCAGCTGCATACACCGCTGGCGATACTCCTCAATGCGCTGCTGGCGGCACCGGGCCCGCTGCTGCTGGCGGCGGCCAGCCTGGCACTGCTCGCTGGCGGCGATGCCATCGCCGATGCGCTGGGCATGGCCGGGGTGCAGCTCTCCCTGGCGTGGGGCGTGGTGGCATGGTCGCGCCGCCTGCTGGCCACGGATGGCGTGGCTACCCAACACTTCCATTGGCCGGCGGGCTATGTGGCGCGCCTGCGTCGGCTGCTGGGCTGGCTGGGACTCGCCCTGATTCCGGTGCTCGGCATCGCGATCCTGGCCCGGGAATCCGAGTTCGGACTGAGTCATCGTCCGCTGGCGCTCAGCCTGCTGCTGCTCGGCTTGCTGGCCATGTCCGTGCTGCTGGCCAGGCTAATACTGGCCCACGCGCCGTTCTTCGGGGTCAAGCTGTTTCGTCTGGCGCTGGGCCTGACGATGGCGTGTGTGCCACTGGTGCTGGTCGGGCTGATTGTCAGCGGTTTCGAGTATACCGCCCTGAGCCTGGTCGGCCGCTTCGTGATCACGCTCTACCTGCTGGGGCTTTGGATCCTGGTGGAGGCATCGGTGGTTCGGGGCCTGGCCGTGGCGGCGCGGCGGCTGGCATTCCGGCGTGCCCTGGCTAGGCGCCGCGCCGAAGGCAAGGAGGGCGCCGACGGTGGGCCGGAGGTCGTCGAGGAGCCGCCGCTGGACATGGAGCAGATCAACCAGCAGTCGCTGCGTCTCTCCAAGTTGATCCTGCTGATCGGCTTCGTACTGCTGTTCTATCTGGTATGGGCCGATCTGCTCACCGTGCTGGGCTATCTGGAGGAGGTGGCGCTCTGGGGGGGCGAGGGAGATGACCTGGTTACCGATGCCCTGTCGGTGGCCGACCTGTTCATGGCACTGCTGATCATCGCCCTGACCCTGATGCTGGCGCGCAATCTGCCGGGCCTGCTGGAGGTCAGTGTGTTGTCCCGCCTGGAGTTGAAGCAGGGCAGCGCCTACGCCATCACCTCGCTGCTCTCCTACACCATCGTCGGCACCGGCCTGGTGGCGTCGCTGGGCACCCTGGGGGTCTCCTGGGACAAGCTGCAGTGGCTGGTGGCGGCGCTGGGTGTCGGCCTGGGCTTCGGCCTGCAGGAGATCTTCTCCAACTTCGTCTCGGGGCTGATCATCCTCTTCGAGCGACCGGTGCGTATCGGTGACACCGTGACCCTGGGCAACCTTACCGGCACGGTGAGCCGCATCCGCATCCGCGCCACCACGGTCACCGACTTCGACCGCAAGGAGATCATCATCCCCAACAAGACCTTCGTCACCGACCAGCTGATCAACTGGTCGCTGTCGGACACCGTCACCCGGGTGGTGCTGACCTATGGCGTGGCCTACGGCTCGGATCATCGCCTGGTACACCGCCTCCTGCGCCAGGCCGCCGACCAGAATGCCCGGGTACTGGCGGACCCCGAGCCCCAGGTGTTCTTCATGAACTACGGTGACAGTACCCTCGATTTCGAGTTGCGCATCTTCGTCAACAGCCTCGGCGATCGGCTCTTCGCCACCGACGAGATCAACTGCCGGGTCGGCGAGCTGTTTGCCGATCATGGTATCGAGATCGCCTTCAACCAGCTCGATGTCCGGCTGCATCGCGCCAGCGACGGGCTGGAGCGCCGGGTGGAGAGGCGCAGCGCCGAAGCGCTGGTGGAGCCCCATCCAGCGCCGGGTGCCCAGGGAGATCCGGGGGATATCGAGACCGGGGATGCCGATGGCGGAGAGGCGGGAGGCGACGGGCGCTGAACAGGCGCCCCTGGGGGTCAGCGCCGCACGGCGTGGAGCAGGAACTCGCGGTTGCCGTCGCCACCCAGCAGCGGGCTCTCCTGCCAGTGGCGGATCTCCAGGCCCACTTCAGCACAGCAGTCGCGGATGCGCGCCTCCACTTCGGCGTAGCGGCCAGCATCGGTGACCAGTCCTCGGGCGTTGACCCCACCGGGGCCCACCTCGAACTGGGGCTTGACCAGGCTAGCCAGCTGGCCACCAGCGGGTAGCAGTGCGGCCAGCTGGGGCAGGATCAGCGTCTGGGAGATGAAGGAGACGTCCATCACCGCCAGGTCCGGTCCGGTGGCGCTCTGCGCCGCGAAGGCCGTCTCGAGGCGGGTATCGTCGGCCATGGACCGGGCGTTGAGCCCCTCCAGGCAGGTCACCCGAGGATCTGCGCGCAGCTCGGGGTCGAGCTGGTCATGGCCCACCTCCACGCCGACCACATGGCGGGCACCGAAGCGCAAGGCGCAATCGGTGAAGCCGCCGGTGGACTGGCCCACGTCGAGCACGAGCCGGCCCGTCAGCTCAAGGCCTAGCGTCTCGATCAGCGCCTCGAGCTTGAGTCCCGCCCGGGAGACGTAGCGCTCCTCGGGGTCCTCTTCGACAATCAGCCGGGTATCGTCGGGGAGCTTCTCTCCGGGCTTGGTCAGAACCCGGCCGCCCTCGGCCAGGGCAACTCGCCCATGACGAATCAGCCGCTGGGCACGGGCACGGGAGCGGGCCAGCCCCTGTTGCAGCAGGAGCTGGTCTAGCCTGGGCATGTGACGTAAGACTCCAGGATCAGGGGCCCTCGTCGGCCTGCAGGTCGGTGGGTGGCACGCGGTCTGCGCCCCAGCTGCGGTGGATATGGCCGATCACCCGATCGAGCTCCTCCTGGGTGATCTGGGCCAGTTCGCCGCGCTCCAGGGGATCGTAGTGGAAGATGTAGAGTCGCGAGGCGAACTGCTCGAAGGGCAGCGATGCCTCTCCCGCACGCTCGCCGTGGCCGGCGGTGCTGACCTTGATGCCATCACCCCAGTCCTGGCCGCTGTCGTTGTTGGGGTTGTAGAAGTAGACCCGCATCACGTCGGAGGGGTCGAGGTTGACCCGCAGCACGGTGATGGCGTGCCAGCCGATGAAGCGGGCGGCGCTGTCGGTGACGGCAATGCCCGCCGGCTGCGGATGGATCAGCGGCTGGTTGCCGTTGTAGTAGGGGTGGTAGCTGGCATAGAAGTGGCGCAGGAAGGTATCCAGCTCATGCAGCTGGCCGCTGGCCACGTCGACGTTGATGCGAAAGCCTCGCCCGGACCACCAGCCGTGGAACTCGGGATTGACCCAGCGGTGCGGGTCGCCTTCGCGGCCGATGCAGCGTCGCCCCATCTCGGCGTAGATACGGTCGAGGTGGGGCACCACGATCAGCGACACCGGGTCGAGGTCCATGGGCAGACTCTGGGCCACCCCCGAGAGGCTGGCCATGGAGGAGATCGGCTGGCCCTCGAAGTGCATGATGATCTCGTCGTCACGCGCCGCCCAGGCCACCATCTGCAGCAGGTAGTCCGGGTCGTTGTAGGCCCACATGGAGAGCGCCCGGGCCGACTGGCAGGTGGGGTTGTTGCCCTGGCCCACACCCAGTGGCTGGCCAAGCATGCACAGCACCCCTTCGAGCAGCCTGGCCCGGGGCGAGATCGCCTCGCCGAAGGCCAGGTTGAGCCGCGCCTGGGACCATTCCGAGAGGGAGAGCCCCAGTTGGCGCCACATGGCCGGGGCCACCGGAGGCTGGTAGAGGATGCCGCGCTCGAGCATCAGCGCCAGGCCATAGGCGGCTTGGGGCGTGGCCGGGTGCACGCCGCCGCGGATCAGCGCCGAGACCAGCTCGCGATAGCAGAGCAGGCAGTCGCGGCCCGTGGCGGAGAGTCCCAGCGCCTCGGCCAGCAGGTGATCGCTGTGATCCAGCAGGTGGCGCAGCAGCACCGGATGGTAGGGCGAGACCAGGCCGGTATCGTGCATGGCGCGGGCGAAGCCGGTGGCCTCGCCCTGCAGGGCCGCGGTGTCCATGCTGGAAAGCCGTTCGCGGTAGGCCTCGACGCCCGGATCCTCGCGGCAGGCCCAGGTGGGGCCGAACAGCGAGCTGACCAGGCGATCGGCGCCCTGGCCGCTGGCGCCGAGATCGATATCCGGGTTGGTCTGGCACAGCGCGATCTGGGTGATCATCTGCTTGACCGGCTCCACCTGGATGGGCCGCTGCTGCAGGATGCGCCAGATCTCCTCGATCAGGCTGTCGACGATATGTTCGTAGCCGATGCGTTCGGCCAGATGACGGAACAGGTGGCGGGGGATATTGGCCAGGCGCCCCTGGGTCTCGCGTTCGGCCTCGCTGGGCGCGCCGAACAGCAGCCACAGGTTGATGGCCATCACCTGGGTCAGGTAGTGGTGTGCCTGCTCGGCGGAGATCATGGGGTGAAGGTACTCCCCCTTGGCCACCGCCAGCAGGCGTAGCTCGCTCAGCGCCTCGATGACCACCGTGTTGGGGTCGGCGCTCTTCAGTGCGTGGGTGGTCAACGTGGGTAGCAGGTACTGGGGGGTCTCCCAGTCGGAGCCGGCGAAGATGCCGGCCTGCTCGAGGGTCTGGGCGCGGGCCTCGATGGCCGCGGCACCCCCTTCCTGAAGGAGCACCCGGCGGGCCGTATCCAGCACCCGCGGCAGTTTA
Source organism: Halomonas sp. G15 (assembly GCF_021282295.1). NCBI lineage: Bacteria > Pseudomonadati > Pseudomonadota > Gammaproteobacteria > Oceanospirillales > Halomonadaceae > Halomonas > Halomonas sp. G15. The sequence goes on from NZ_JAJSPA010000019.1 coordinate 60,106, forward strand.
CCGGGCTTGGCGAAGTCGCGCGCGCCATCGAGCAGGGCGGTCGCTTCGTCGAGCTTTTCCAGCAGGCCGCGCAGCTTGGCATCGTCGGGTGGCGACTCACCGCCACCCGGATGTTTCTCATCTTGCGTCGTCACGCTGAATCCTTGTCGTCCGGCTGTCATGTATTACATGACGCCTAGGTCACGCGAAGAAATCAAGCTCAGACATAGAAATCAAGATCTTCCATATGCTTGAGCAACTCCTTCATGCGCGCCGCCTCGTCGCCCTTGAAGTAGATCAGGCCCCAGTGGGTGCCGAAGGCCGTGCGCTTGGTGACGGTCTCCTCCATGGGCGCGGTGAGCTCGTGGGATTCGAAGTAGGGGTCGTCCTCGACCTCTTCGGGAATCTCCAGCTTGCTGACCACGCGGCGGCGCGGATAGACCCCGAAGCAGCCGGCATAGCCGTCGGCGTCCACCACTTCCTTGGGGAAGAAGGCCTTGACCTCCTCGGTGGTGGCCTTGGGGTCGAACACCAGCATGCTGGCCTGGTAGGCATTGAAGCCGTAGACCCGCTCGAGCAGCTCGAAGACCTTGAAGCCCGGCGGACGATAGGCCACCTCGCCGAAGTACATCTCGCCGTCGTTGGTGACGAAGTACTCGGGGTGGATCAGGCCGAACTCGATATCGAAGGCCTTGATCAGCTTCTCGATCTGGGCCTTGATCTGCGGGCGGTACTTCTCGAGCTCCGGGGAGGCCGGGACGAACACCGAATAGCCCAGGGTCACGTACTCGGAGATGTTGAGGAAGACGATCTTGCCATCGTGGATCCACGCCTCGACCGCGAATTCCCAGCCGTCCAGATGCGACTCCATCAGCACCGGGAACTCCTCGTCCGGGATGGTATCGACCTCGTCAGGAGTACGGATCACCCGGTGGCCCAGGCAGCCGGCCTTGTCGAAGGCCTTGAGGTGGATGGGGTCATTGGGGTCGCCGTCGAGCTTGAGCAGGGTCTGGTTGACCCGCTTCAGGAAGCGGATGACGTCTTCCTTGTCGTGGGCCTCCTCGAAGATGCCCACGCGAATGCCGCCCAGCTGGGCGCGGCGCTTCATCAGCGCCTTGTCGCGCAGCAGCAGCGACTGGCCATAGAGGCGCGGGTTGTCGAGCAGCACCGAGTTGATGGCGCCGGCCCACTCCACGGTCTCCTCGAACATGGGGATGGCGACGTCCACGCCCATTTTCTTGAGCGTCTCGGCGATCTCCATGGAGCGGTCGTTCAAGCGTTCGAAGTTCCACGGCACGTAGGGGATGTCATGCTTCTGGCAATACTCCTCCGCCCAGTCCGGCGCCACGACGACGTAGCGTCGGTCGAAGTTCTCGGCGGCTTCGACGGCGTTCAGGCTCCAGCCCAGCAGAGCGATATAGCCCTTGTTCGGATCCTTTTTCATGGGGCGCCTCCTGTGTTCGGCGATGAGCAAGCCTCCCTGACGTATCGTGCAGAGATAATGGCGTAAGGAAGGGTTGTCCTCACTCTACAGCACTCAGCGTTGGTCGACATCCCGGATTGTGTCGACGCGCCTCCTTGCTTGCCACCGGCGGCGCTGTTATAGTGCCGCCGCACTCGGCAAGACGTTGATCGCAAACGTTACACCTGCCGGGTTGGCATCATCGAGATGTCATGCTGTGGTGGCCCCGTCGGTCCTCCCGCAACGCTAGACCGCAAACCCCGCCAGGCCCGGAAGGGAGCAACGGTAGTGGTGGACGCGTGTGCCGGGATGTGGCTGTCGGGGCCGCCTCCATTTTGAGCGCCGGCTCCCCATCGTTCGCCTTTATCCCCGCCCCCTAGTCCGCTTTCACCTGCTGCTTCTTCGCGGCTGATGCCCTCTGTCCGTGGTCCATGTCCCCTGCGCATGAACGGGGCGCATTCCCGTGACTTGGTCCAGGCTGGATAACCCGCGCTTGTCTCAGCAAGGGCAGGTATCGGTATTTCATAGTCACTGGATCACAGGGGGACTCGCAAATGCGCAAATGGCCACTGATCGCCGCCGCATGCGGTCTGGGCGCCTGGGGCTCAGCCACCGCCCAGCAAACGACGCCGGGGGAGGATGATCTGAAGAAGCTGGCGTCCTGTGAGGGCGGTGCCTTCACGACCCATGAGGTCGCCGGCGCCGTTGCACGCTATGACGTCGTCGGCGCGGAAGCGGATCGCTGTCGGCTGCGCTTCACCTACCTTGAAAACCCCAACCCGCGGCTGGAGGGGAAGCCTCTAACCTTTCTCATCGACCCTTCGTCCGCGGACCTGACGGCCGAAGTCCAGCAGCAACTGGGCGCTTGCCTCGAGGGGAGCGGTCGGGACTGCCAGGGCGAGCTCTTTCGCGAACTGGGCGGCAGCGCGGGAAGGGCGACGGCACGGGCCGTGTCGGAAGGGGCGCTTCCTTGCGGGGAGCCCGTGGCCTCCCAGGGAGACCCTCTCTACCCCATGCCCCGTGAGGGCAAGTGGGGCTATGTCGATCGCAGCGGCGACTGGGTTATCGAGCCCCAGTGGGACCAGGCGACGGACTTCTCGGAGGGGCGTGCCGCCGTGGGTGGCTGGCGGCGCTGGGGCATCATCGATCGTGCCGGACGGCTGGTTTTGCCCCTGGAGTACGAGAGCCCCTCCTATTCCAACCTGGAAGGGCGGCGGGTCGTCTCCTCGCCTTTTGCGCCGTTCTCCGAGGGTTGCGCGGCCGCCGAAATCTTTACCCAGCAGGCCGAGTACCTGTTTGTCGATCGCGACGGTGCCCTCCATCGTCCTGTTCTGCCAGGTGGACAGGCGTTGGCAGGCCTGGGGAGCTTCTCGGAGGGGCTGGCCTGGTTCTCCTGGAGTGAGGATCTGGAGTGGCATTATGGATGGTTGGATCATCAAGGCCAGGTCGCCATTCCGGCGGAGTTCGCCGATGCCGGTGATTTCTCGCAGGGGCTCGCCCCAGCCGAGTCACGGCGGGGTGGTGCCGGCTTCATCAATCCCGACGGGCGGTTGACCCTGCCCCGCAAGTGGACGCTTGAGTCTGCCAGTGCCTTTTCCGAGGGTCTGGCACCGGTCTCCATCGAGCTCTTCCGCACGGTCTACATGGACGAGGAGGATTTCGTGATCATGCAGGCCCGAGATCCGCAAACCGGCCAGGAGGCGACGATCGAGATCGGCGGCGCCTTCCACAGCGGCCGCGCGCCGGTGCGGATGACGTTGGGAGAGGAGACGGTAATGGCCTATATCGACCAAGAGGGTGAGGTGGCCTTCGTGCCCGCGCGGTTGCCCGACCTGGTGCCTTGCCATACCGGGCGCCTACCGGAGTTCCGTCATGGCCTGCTGCGTTGCTGGTGGCGGAAGACGGGAAGCGCTGTGGCGAAGGCGCCTACGGCCTAGGCCTACCTCACTACGACGATGCCCATTACGTTTATTTGGACCCCCGGGGCGAGATCGTGCTGCGTCAGCAGGAATAGCGACTGACGATTGGCACTTGGGGGCTCATGTCTGGGTCCCCAGGTGCTTACGCAGGAAGTGCTGGGTGCGTTCCTGGTCGGGATGGCTGAACAGGTGGTCTGGGGTGTTGGCCTCGACCACCACGCCGCCGTCCATGAACATCGCCCAGTCGGAGACGTCACGCGCGAAGCCCATCTCGTGGGTGACGATCAGCATGGTCATGTGCTCCTCGGCCAGGCCCTTCATCACCTGGTTCACTTCCTCCACCAGTTCCGGGTCCAGCGCCGAGGTGGCCTCGTCGAAGAGCATCACCTTGGGGCGCATGGCCAGCGCTCGGGCGATCGCTACCCGCTGCTTCTGCCCGCCGGAGAGCGAGCTCGGATAGGCCTGGGCCTTGTCTGCCAGCCCCACCCGCTCGAGCAGCTCCATGCCCAGTTCCCGGGCGCTTTTCGTCTCCATGCCCTTCAGCTTGCGCGGGGCCAGGGTCACGTTGTCCAGCGTCGACATGTGCGGGAAGAGATTGAAGTGCTGGAACACCATGCCCATGTTCTGGCGGATATGGTTGATATGCCGCTCGAAGGCCATCCCCTTGAGGTCGGGGCGGTTCACCTGCACGCCATCGAGCAGGATCTGCCCCTCGTCGATCACCTCCAGGTTGTTGATGGAGCGCAGCAGGGTGCTCTTCCCCGAGCCCGAGGGGCCGATGATGGAGATGATCTTGCCGCGGTCCACTCTGAGGTCGATGCCCTTGAGCACCTCGAGGTCACCGAAGCGCTTCTTGACCCCCTTGAGCTCGACCATCGGCGTGTCTGTCGTCTGTGTCATGCGTAAGCCTCGTGGGTAGGGGTTAGCGGCGGTAGGCGGCGCGGCGTTCGATCCACGACTGGCCGGCCTCCATCATCAGGTTGATCAGGTAGTAGATCACGGCGATGGTGATGTAGAACTCGAAGGGTCGGAAGGTGATGCTGATCGCGTACTGGGAGACGTACACCAGCTCGCCGATGCCGATGGCGGAGAGCACCGCGATATCCTTCACCATGATGATCATGTTGTTGCTGAGCTGCGGCAGGGCGCGATAGAAGGCCTGGGGCAGGATGATGTAGAACAGCGTTCGCAGGTGGCCGAAGCCCAGGGATCGCGACGCCTCGTACTGGCCGCTCGAGACCGAGCGGATGGTGGCCATGAAGATGTCGGCGTTGTAGGCCATGTAGTGGAAGCCGAGTCCCAGGATCCCCACCACGATGGCCGGGATTAGGATCAGCTCGCCGAGGCCGAAGTAGAGGAAGTAGAGCTGCAGCAGCAACGGGGTGGTCATGAACAGCCAGATGAAGAAGCGCAGCGGCCAGTTCACCACCTTGCGGGTGTAGAGCGAGATCACTGCCACCAGCTGTCCGCCGAGGATCGACAGCAGGGCGACCGCCAGGCCGATCAGCAGGGTGACGCCCACCCCCTTGAGCAGGGTGGGGAAGTAGTCGATGACGGGGGTGAAGTCGAATTCCATGGTGCTGTCCTGGTGGTTGTGGTCCGGCAGGCGTTACAGGAAGGTGTAGCGCGTGGCTCGGCGGTAGAGGAACTCGACCATGCCCATGACGGCGTAGATGATCACGATGTACATCAGCGCGCTGAGCGTGAAGACCTCCAGAGGCTTGTAGGTGGAGCCGATCAGACGCTGCGCCTGATAGGTCAGCTCGACCACCGAGATGATCGAGACCAGCGAGGAGTTCTTGACCAGGATAATGGCGAGCACCCCGATGGAGCGGATCATCAGGCCCGCCGCCTGGGGCAGGATGATGTAGCGCAGCGTGGCCAGGCGCCCGAAGCCCAGGGATCGCGAGGCCTCGTTCTGGCCGCTCTCCACCGACTCGATGGCGCCGCGCATGGCCTCGCTCATGTAGGCCCCGATGTTGAAGGCGCCCACCACCACCCCGCAGGTGAAGGGGTCCAGGCGCAAGCCGATCGCCGGGCCTCCATAGAAGACCAACAGCAGCTGCACGAAATAGGGAGTGCCGCGCACCACGCTGATATAGGCGCGGGCCAGCCAGCGCGGCGGCGGCAGGCGGGCGGTCCTCATGACCACCAGCGCCGCGGCGATGAAGAAGCCGAAGAACAGCGCACGCGCGGAAATGTCGACGGTGACCCACGCCGCCTTCACCAGCAGCGGCGTGATGTCGATCATCAGGTTGAAGTCCATGGTCCTGTGACCCTGCGTTGTGGTTATCGTGACGGGTCGAGGCGACAAGGCCCCGGCCGAACGCCGGCCGGGGCCCGGGCCTCAGTTGAAATCGACGCCTTGGCCGATCCAGGTGTCGACGATCTCCTGGTAGGTGCCTTCAGCGCGGATCTCGGCCAGTGCCTCGTTGAGCGCCACTCTGAGCTCCGGTGAGCCCTTCTGGACGGCGATGGCGGCCGGGAAGCGCGGCAGCTCGCCGACGTCGACCTGCTTGATGGGCAGGTCGTCCTCGTTGAGCGCCACATAGACCGGGATGTCATCGGCCACCATCACGTCGATGCGCCCGGTGGTGAGGGCGTTGAGCATGTCCGGCAGCCCCTGGAAGGTCTGGTTGCGCCAGCGGCCGTCGGCCTTCTCGGTGGCCCACTGGTTGCCCGTCTCGCCGAGGGTCGAGCCGACCCGCTTGCCCTCGAAGTCGGCGATGCTGGCGACGTCGTCGGTCTCCTCCCGCACCCAGATCGAGAGGCCGGAGCTGTAGTAGGGGTCGGTAAAGTCGACCGCCTTCCGGCGCTCCTCGGTGGCGCTCATGCTGCAGATGCAGGCGTCGAAGCGACCACCGGCCAGGGCGGCGACGATGCCGTTCCAGGGCGAGGTCTGGATGTTGACCTCGACGTCCATCTTCTCGGCCAGGGCCTCGGCGATGTCCACATCGAAGCCGACCAGCTCGCCGTCGGTGTTGACGAAGCTGAAGGGCGGGTAGGCGCCGGAGTTAGCGACCTGGAACACATCCTCCTGGATGGCTGGGAGGTCCCGTGCCTGGGCCGGGAGGGTGGCGAGGGTGACGGCGCCCAGCAGGACCAGGGTGCCGACAAGGGGGCGAACAAGGCGGTTGTTGTGCATTGTCATGTTCGATACCTGCTTGTTGTCGTGGGTGGGTGTTGGCTCGGGTGAGCCTCTTCGGGGGCACGGGACGCCGGGGCGGCCCGCGACGAAGCACTGACTGACGGTGGTGACCTCCTTTCCCGACAGCGAAGTGGGATAGTCGAAACTAGCAGGCGCCAGCGGCGCCTGTCATACGCGCTCGAGGATCACGGCGATGCCCTGGCCGCCACCGATGCAGGCGGCCGCACAGCCGTAGCGTCTGCCTTCGACTGGCAGAATGCGTGCCAGGGTGCCGGCGAGCCGGATGCCGGTGGCGCCGAGCGGATGACCGAGCGCCAGCGCGCCGCCCCAGACGTTGACGCGCTCGGGGTCCAGTGCCAGCTCAGCCATGGCGTGCAGCGGCACGGCGGCGAAGGCCTCGTTGATCTCCCAGATATCGATATTCTCGACGTGGAGGCCGGTCTGCTGCAGCACGCGGCAAATGGCGGCGGCCGCACCGGCGCCCATTCGCTCCGGGGCGACGCCGCAATCGGCCACGCCCACCACCCGGGCCAGGGGCCTGGCGTCATGGCGCGCCAGGGCGTGCTCGGACATCAGCAAGGCGGCGGCGGCCCCGGAGGTGAGCGGCGAACTGTTGCCGGCGGTGACCTTGCCGCCTTCCAGAAATACCGGGTCGAGGCCGGCCAACCGCTCGGCACTGGTGTCGGCGCGGATATTGGCGTCCCGGGCGACCGGTTCGCCCTCGGCGTTGGTCAGGACCAGTCGCTCGTCGTCGAAGCGTCCCGCGGCATCGGCCGCCGCGGCCCTCTGGTGGGAGGCCAGGGCGAAGGCGTCCATGGCCTCGCGCTCGATGCCCGCAGAATCGGCCAGACGCTCGGCGGTCAGGCCCATGTTCAGGGCCACGTCGAGCTCGAGCCAGGGAGCCTGCTGGAGCGCGGCGGGGCTGGTCAGCACGCCTTCCTTGAAGAGCGCCGGCCCCATGGGCACCCGGGTCATGTTCTCGAAGCCGCCGGCGAGGCCCACCTCGATCGCCCCGGCCTGGATCTCCCGGGCGGTGCTGCGCAGGGCGGCCAGCCCCGAGCCGCACTGCTGGTCGATCTGACGGCTGGCGCAGCCGCGGCCTCGCTCCCCCAGGCGTTTGGCGAGCCACAGCGGATAGCGGCCGCCGAAGCCCCACTGCTCCTTCACCGGCAGGGCACAGCCCACACTCAGGTCTTCTATGGCAGCGCCGTCGAGGTCCTGGCGTTCGAGCAGGGCGTCGATCACATCGGCCAGCAGCTCGTCTCCGCGGGTATCGGCCCAGGCGTCCACCTCCGGCTTGCGGGGGTGGGCGCGGCTAAAGGCGCTGCGGGCGTAGTCGGCGATATAGGCGTCCTTCATGCGCTCGGCTCCTCTTGTGCTTGCGTGGCCTGCCGTCCCCAGCGGTGGAGGAACAGCGCATAGGTGGTCAGCACCTGGCGGATGGAGGCGATGTTGACGCACTCGTCCACGCCGTGGATGCGCTCGGCCACCGGGCCGTAGCAGGTGCCGTTGATCCCCCCGGAGACATGAAAGGCGCGCAGGTCGGTGGTGCAGGTGGAGAGGTAGTGGGCCGGCGGCTCCCCGAGCAGCGCCTCGTGGCACGCCGAGAGCAGCCGGATGCCCGGGGTGTCGAGGTCGACCAGGTGCCCTTCGGAGCGGAAGCCGTGGAAGCTCACCCGCGGCGGCGGGGTGGCGTCGTCGAGCTCGGCGTGGCGGGCGGCGATCGCCTCGCGCACCCGTGCCATGGCGTCGTCCGGGGACATGCCCGGGGGGAAGCCGACCCGCCCCTCGAGCAAGGCATGGGCCGGCACGCTGGAGGCCCAGTTACCGCCCTCCACCCGGCCGATGCTGAGGTTGAAGGGGTGGGGGTGGCCTTCGTAGGGCGCCGGGCGCGGCAGGGCGTTGATCTCAGCCTCCAGCGCCTTGAGCGCCGGCAGGTACGCCTGCAGGGTCTCGATGGCATTGCGGCCGGCGGCGGTGTCGAGCACGTGGGCGGGCAGGCCCTCGATATAGAGTCGGAACCACAGCACCCCCACCTGGCCGCTGTAGATCTGCGCGCCGAAGGGCTCGGGGATCAGCACGAAGTCGCCGCCGTAGCCCTGGTGCAGGCAGGCCAGGGCGCCGTTGCCGGTGCACTCCTCCTCGATCACCGTCTGCAGCGTCAGGGGGAAGTCGATGGTCGCCCCGGCCCGACGCACCGCCGCCACCGCCATCACCATGGCGGCGATGCCGGCCTTCATGTCGCCGGCGCCGCGACCGTAGAGCCAGCCGTCCTGCTCCCAGGGCTCCCAGGGCG